>DASUHU010000287.1:0-10356 GCA_036273395.1 Candidatus Limnocylindrales bacterium | reverse complement strand
CGATCGAGGTTTCGTTCAACCACTTTGGCGACCGGGGATCGATCGACGTCCTCGCGAGCTGGCGGAGTCCCGAGATCGTCCTCGTGGTCGAGGTCAAGACGCTGCTGCTCTCCGCGGAGGAGACGATCAGGCGGTTGGACGTCAAGACGCGGCTCGCGGTCGAGATCGCTCGCGAGCGGTTCGGGTGGCCGCCGCGCGTGGTCGCGCGGCTGCTCGTGCTCGGTGAGGCCAACGCGAATCGCCGGCGCCTCGCGCGCCATGCGCCGGTGCTCGACGTGACGTTCCCGCTGCGCGGGCGCGAGGCCCGACAGTGGCTTCGAGCGCCCTCCGGGCCGATGTCTGGGCTGATCTTCCTTCCGATTAGCAACCCAGAAACTCCGCGTCACAGGAATCGGGCGAATTAGGTGCCGGCTACGAACTGCCACGCGTGCCGGGAGGGGAAAATCCGTCGATTCCGCTGATCCCCACCACGTGGGTTGCTAGATGGAGAAAATTCACGCGCGCCACTGGCGGGGGCCGCTCAAGCGTCGCGCCCGCGCCGCGCAGGCGTTCGCGCCTGCGCCGCGCTCAGGCGTTCGCGCCCGCGACGGAGTCAGGCGTCGCGGTTCGGCTCCTTGCCCTTCGGCCAGTAGAGCTCCTTGCGGATCTGTTCCTCGGGGAAGCCGCGACCGGCGAGGACCTCCTCGGCCGCGATGATCATGTCGGGGTTGCCGCAGATGTAGGCGATCGAGTTGTCCGGCGTCAGGCCGAGCTCCTCGCAGACCGGACCGACGATCGTCTCGACGCGGCCCCAGCGCCCGGACCAGCCCTCGTTCTCACGAGCCGTCGGGCGCGAGACGGTCGGGATGTACGTGACCGGCAGCTCGCCCGACGCCTGCCAGCCCTCGAGGAGCGCCCGGAAGCCGAGGTCCTGGACGTACGACACGCCATTGAGGAACACGATCCGGCGTGGCCGGCGTGTCCGGAGCATCGCCCGCATCATCGAGACGAACGGCGCGTCGCCCGTGCCGGACGAGATGAACAGGTGCGTCCGATCGTCGTCGGGCTGGAGCATGAACTTGCCCTTCGGACCGATCATCCGCATCCGGTGGCCGACCGGCAGCCGCCACAGGAGCGGCGTGAACAGCCCGCCCCGCACGAGCCGCACGTACATCTCGTAGCCGGTCGTGCCGGCCGCCGCGGGGTCGGACGCGACCGAGTACGGGCGCTGGACGATCCGCCCGCCGGAGACGACCCCGATCGTCATGTACTGGCCGCACTCGAACGGCGTGGGCTCGCCATCGAACCGGACGAAGAACGACGCGAGCGACTCGGTGTCGTCGGTCCGGGAGATGAGGGTGGCGTTGTACTGCGGGGCGTCTGCCTCGATCGGGCGTTCGGCGAGGGGCTCGGCCTGCGGCGCTGCGCTGACGTCGGGAGCGGTCGTCATCTCGGCGGCCATGGTACCGGGCCGCCATGGTCGACCCAGCCTGCCGAAGGGCTCCTCCCCACGGGCCGGTCCGCAGGGGCCGTCGCACCCTCGCGCCTACAATCCGGCACATGACCCAGACCGTCGCGCCCGCGGGCGCCGCCACCTCCGCGGAGATCGGGGACCGGCCCCACAGGGCCGCCAAGCGCTACATCTACGCCTGGGGCGACGGCACCGCCGAGGGCCGCGGCGACATGAAGGACCTCCTTGGCGGCAAGGGCGCCGGGCTCGCCGAGATGACCCGCGCGGGATTGCCGACCCCGCCCGGCTTCACGATCACGACCCAGGCCTGCAACGACTACTTCGCGGCCGGAGAGGAGCTGCCGCCCGGCCTCCTCGAGGACATCCTCGAGGCGATGCACGAGGTCGAGGCCAAGGCCGGCAAGGGCTTCGGCGACCCGAAGAACCCCCTCCTCGTGAGCGTCCGATCCGGGGCCAAGTTCTCGATGCCCGGGATGATGGACACGGTCCTCAACCTGGGGCTCAACGAGGACACGCTCAAGGGCCTGATCGCCCAGACCCACAACGAGCGGTTCGGCTGGGACGCCTACCGGCGATTCATCCAGATGTTCGGCCGGATCGTCATGACCGTGAAGGCAGAGCGGTTCGATGAGCGGCTGGACGCGGCCAAGGGCCGTCACGGCAAGGACGCCCGGGACACGGACCTGACGGTCGATGACCTCCGGGGCCTCGTGGACGAGTTCAAGGCAATCGTCCGACAGGACACCGGCCGCGACTTCCCGACCGACCCCTACGAGCAGCTCGATCTCGCGATCAAGGCCGTGTTCGCGAGCTGGTTCGGGCAGCGGGCCCGGGACTACCGGAAGTTCAACAGGATCCCGGACGACCTCGGGACGGCCGTCAGCGTCGTGACGATGGTCTTCGGGAACATGGGCGACGACTCGGGGACGGGCGTCGCATTCACCCGCGACCCGAACACCGGCGAGAAGGTCCTCTACGGCGAGTACCTCACGAACGCCCAGGGCGAGGACGTCGTCGCGGGCATCCGGACGCCCGCGAAGATCAGCCAGCTCGAGCAGGACATGCCCCAGGCCTACGCCGAGTTCCAGCGGATCGCGAGCCAGCTGGAGCGGCACTACCGCAACGTCCAGGACCTCGAGTTCACGATCGAGCGCGGCCGGCTGTACATGCTCCAGACGCGCGACGCCAAGCGGACCGCGGCCGCGGCCGTGCGAATCGCCGTGGACATGGTCGCGGAGGGCGTCATCAGCGAGCGTGAGGCCGTCGCTCGCATCGAGCCGGCGCAGGTTGACCAGCTCCTGCGGGCCACCTTCGACCCGGAGGCGCTCAAGAGCGCGAAGCGCGTTGTGAAGGGCCTCAACGCGTCGCCGGGCGCGGCCGTGGGGCGAGCGGTGTTCGATGCCGACGACGCGGTCGAGTGGGTCAACCGCGGCGAGCAGGTCATCCTCGTCCGGATCGAGACCTCGCCCGACGACTTCCACGGGATGGCGGTCAGCCAGGGGATCATCACCGCCCGCGGCGGCGCGACCTCGCACGCGGCGGTCGTCGCGCGCCAGATCGGCAAGCCCTGTGTCGCGGGCTCGAGCGACCTCGTCATCGACTACGCCGGCAAGGACGCGCACTGCGATCGGACCGGCGTCGACTTCAAGGAGGGCGACTGGCTGAGCCTCGACGGCACGACCGGCGACCTCTACCTCGGCCAGCTCCCGACGGTCAGCGCAAGGTTCGAGGATCAGCCCGAGCTCCAGACGATCCTGGGCTGGGCCGACGAGATCCGCCGGCTCGGGGTCTGGACGAACGCCGACAAGCCCGAGGAGGCCGCCCAGGCCCGGAGCTACGGCGCCCAGGGCATCGGCCTCTGCCGGACCGAGCACATGTTCCGCGAGGGCGAGCGGCTCGAGATCGTCCGAAGCGCGATTCTCGTCGCCACCGCGGCCACCCGAGCCAAGGCGAAGCGCGATGCCGGCGAGCCGCTCGACGAGCGAGAGCGCGACACGGTCGCGATCTTCGACGCCTCGATGGCCAAGCTGGAGGCCCTCCAGCAGGGCGACTTCGAGGGCATCTTCCGGGCGATGGACGGCCTGCCCGTCGTCATCCGGCTCATCGACCCGCCGCTCCACGAGTTCCTGCCGAGCCTGGAGGATCAGCTCGTCAAGGTCACTCGCGCGGACGCCGAGCGCGATGCCGGCAAGGGCGAGGGTGCCTCGGACGAGGACCGCGAGCTCCTCCGCACGATCGAATCGATGCACGAGCAGAACCCGATGCTCGGCCTGCGAGGCGTCCGGCTCGGGCTGATGATCCCGGACTTCGTGAAGGTCCAGACGCGGGCGATCCTCAACGCCGAGATCGCGGTCGCGAAGGCCGGCGGGCACCCGATCGCCAAGATCATGATCCCGCTCGTCGGCCACGTGAACGAGCTCGTGGCCACGAAGGCGATCCTCGAGGCCGAGGCGCGGGCAGTCGAGGAGACAGCCCGAGAGGCCGAAGGCGGTGCGGGCGACGGCCCGGCCCCGAAGGTCGAGTACAAGTTCGGGACGATGATCGAGGTCCCCCGCGGCGCCCTGACCGCGGACCAGATCGCGCGCGACGCCACGTTCTTCAGCTTCGGGACGAACGACCTGACCCAGATGACGTTCGGGTACAGCCGGGACGACGCCGAGGGCGGGTTCCTGCTGAAGTACGTCGAGGACAAGATCCTGCCGGTCAACCCGTTCCAGACGCTCGATGACGCGGTCGCCGAGCTGATGGGCATCGCCGTCCGGAAGGGCCGCGGCGCCCGGCCCGACCTCGAGATCGGGATCTGCGGCGAGCACGGCGGCGACCCCGACTCGATCGCCAAGTGCGAGCGGCTCGGGCTGGACTACGTGTCCTGCTCGCCGTTCCGGGTGCCCGTCGCCCGACTCGCCGCGGCCCAGGCCGCGATCGCCGGCGCCGCCGCGCGCGAGGCTGATCGCGACGCCTGATCGCGACGCGTGATCGCGACGCCTGGCGAGACGCCTGATCGCGACGGCTGTCGCGACGCTGGGCGACCTCGGCCCATCATCAGCTCCGGTACATCCCATATGCCACCCGCGATGGCACTCGCGCCCGGCCCGTCGGGCGGGCCAGGGTCGTCGTGCGGGAGGCGCGAGCTCCGCACGTTCAAATGCCACCGGCGGCGGCAGATGAACCGGCGCCGGCTCCGAAGGTCACGGACGGTGACGTCTGAACCTCGCGAGGCGAATGAGGAGCTCGGATGGCCGCGCCTGAACTCCGTCAACAGTCGGCCCAGGGGCGCGGAGGACCCGACCTCCCTCAGCGGCCGGCGAGGAGCTCCACGAGCTGGGCCATCGCCTCCATCGCGTGAGCGCCGATCGTGTACTGACTGATGTTCGAGCGGTCGCGCCGCCGCTCGAGCAGCTGGCGCAGCCGCGGGAGCGTGCCGTACAGGACGTAGGGCGTCCCGATGAGCGCGACCGCGCTCGCCTTGGCCGCGGCGAGGAGGCTGGCGACGGGTCCGGCGCCCGAGCCGACGATCGCGGCGTCGGCGACGTTGATGTCGATCACCAGCTGATCCCAGCGCGCGCCCGCGGCCGCTCGGACGAGCTCGGCCTTCGCCGCGGTGGCGGATTCGGTCGCCTGCGAGACGATCGGCCGGCCATGGGTATCGAACTGCGGGATGAACCCGACGATGTCCGCTTCGCGAGCGGCGAGCCGGAGCATCCGGGGACCGCCACCGCCCATGACGATCGGCGGCCTCGGACGCTGGATCGGCCGAGGGTCCAGGCGGGCACGGTCCAGGCGGTAATGAGGGCCGGCATGCGTGACGGTGTCCCCCTCGAGCAGCCGCTTGATCAGCTGGATCGACTCCTCCAGGCGATCGATCCGGCGGCCGGGAGCGTCGTACGGCAGGCCGAGCTGGTGATAGTCGTCGACCCGCCAACCAGCTCCGAGGCCGACCTCGACCCGGCCACCCGACAGGACATCGAGCGTCGCGAGCTCCCGCGCGACGAGGAGCGGGTGGCGATAGTCGTTCGCGAGGACGTACGGCCCGACGCGGAGCGTCGTGGTAGCCATGGCCGCCGCCGTCAGGGCCGAGATGGGGGAGAGCTGCCGCCCGAGATGGTCGGGCATGTACAGGGCCGCGTAGCCGAGCGCCTCCGCGCGCCTCGCCAGCTCCGTCCAGGCCGCGCCCACTCCCGGCTCGGCTCCCGCCCGCTGGCGCCGCACGGAGGCCGGGGTCCGGATCCCCAGTGCGCTCGGGCCGGGGAGCCCGCCACCCGGCCAGCTCGCGTCGACGACGAACCGGAATGGCTGCATCGCCCGCTCAGCGGCTCGCGCGGCGGCCCCGCGCGCGGCACGGATGACGCCTGCGGGGTCCCACGCCGGTCGAGGCCTGCAGCAGCATGCCGACGAGTATGGCTGCGGGCGCCCCGGCGCCGTCGGCCGCGTCTCGCCCTGCCGCCGATGGCGCGACGGGGGCACCCTCCCAGGCTCGCGAGGCCGACCCCGGCTAGGACGATGCCTCCGGATGGTTCCGCCCATGCCGAACCATCGCGCGAACCGCGCCGCTGGGTGTCGCTGATTCGACGTCGGAGCCGGCCAGTGGCGGGAGCCGAACGGAACTGCTGCGCTGGTCCGGCGTCAGGCCCACCTCCGTCCCGGCGAGCCACGCCACGATCGAGTGCGTCATCCGCTGGTTGAGGTAGTACGAGCGGCCTCTCCCATCACCGACGTAGCGCCAGGCGTCGAGGAGGCCGGCGTCGGTGAGCAGCCTGAGCTGGCGCGAGACGGCGGGCCGACTCAACCCGAGCACATCCGCGATGCGGCTTGGCCGCCGGACGCTCCTGGCAACGAGCGCGAGGATCTGTCGTCGCGTTGGATCTGCGAGCAGCTCGATCCCGGTTCCGATCCGTTTCGGCATCAGGCGATGATCCGGTTGTCGGTATCCAGCCGCTTATCGCGCGCCACATTCCGCCTCATCGGAGCAAGGCTCGGGCACGACGCCCAGGGCAGCTGCCCGCCATATCCCTGCCGCGTCGCCTGCGATTCGCTCGATCGTTCCGCGTTGGCGAAACCACCGGCATGGACGCTCCCGGCGGAGGCCGAGCGGGCGCGGCCCATCGAGCGGGCGCGGCCTATCGAGCGGGCGCAGCCCATCGAGCGGGCGCGGGCCCATCGAGCGCGCGCAGCCCATCGAGCGGGGCGCGGCCCATCGAGCGGGCGCGGGGGCGCGGCCCATCGCGAGCAAGGTGCGGCTCGCGCTCCTGCGGCACCATGACCGCATGCCCAGGCATCACGTGGTCATCGTCGGCGGCGGCTTCGGCGGGCTGAATGCCGCCCAGGCCCTCGCGGGCGACGATCGGATCGAGATCACTCTCATCGACCGCCACAACTACCACCTCTTCCAGCCGCTGCTGTACCAGGTCGCGACCGGGGCGCTGGCACCCGGGGAGATCGCCCAGCCGCTCCGGAGCATCCTTCGGAAGCACCGCAACGTGTCGGTGCTGCTCGGTGAGGCCGTTGGCCTCGATGCTGCCGCGCACGAGGTCCAGCTCTCCGATGGCGGCCCGATCCCGTACGACAGCCTCGTCGTGGCGACGGGCGCCCACCACTCGTACTTCGGGCACGATGAGTGGTCGCAGTTCGCGCCGGGGCTCAAGACGGTCGACGACGCGACCGAGATCCGGCGCCGGATCCTGATCGCCTTCGAGGCCGCCGAGCGCGAGCACAACCCCGAGCTCCGCCGTGCCTGGATGACGTTCGTCATCGTCGGTGCCGGGCCCACCGGCGTGGAGCTGGCCGGCTCGATCGGCGAGATCGCGCACGACACCCTCCGGCGCGACTTTCGCTCGATCGACCCCACCGACGCCCGGATCCTGCTCCTCGAGGCCATGGACCGCGTGCTGCCGCCCTATCCGGAGGGTCAGTCGCGCTCGGCCAAGCGTCAGCTCGAGCGACTTGGCGTGATGGTCCGGACCGGCACGAAGGTCGTCGGGATCGATGCCGACGGGGTCACGGTCGAGTCGAGTGGCACGACCACGGAGCGGATCGCGAGCCGGACCGTGCTCTGGGCCGCCGGCGTGCAGGCCTCCAGCTTCGGGCGGAAGGTCGCCGCGGCGACCGCGGCCGAGACCGATCGGAATGGCCGGCTCAAGGTCGAGGCCGACCTGACCGTGCCTGGCCACCCCGAGATCTTCGTGATCGGCGACGCGGCGGTGCAGCCCGGCGGTCCGAAGGGCGGCCCGGTCCCCGGCGTGGCCCAGGGAGCCATCCAGCCCGGCCGATACGTGGCCAAGGCCATTCGGGCGAGGCTCGACGGCCGGCGCGTCGGGCCGTTCCACTACATGAATCGCGGCGACGTCGCGGTGATCGGACGGCTCGCGGGCGTGACCAACATCCCGTGGCTCGGACCGTTCGGGCGGCAGAGCGGCTTCCTCGCCTGGGGGCTATGGCTCAGCATCCACATCGTGTACCTGATCGGGTTCGCGAACCGCCTCGTGGTCCTCGTTCGCTGGGCCTGGAGCTTCCTGGCCCACGGCCGGGGATCGCGCCTCATCACCGGGACACCACTCGTGCCCGACATCGAGGAGCCCGAGCCGCCGGCCTGAGCGCCCGGCGGGCGGCACGCCGCCACAGGCGCCACGGCATCATGGGGCCCACGTGACCCACCGCGAACGGCTCCGCAACCTCGTCGTCGACGTCTCGCCACTGCGCGACTTCCCGGTCTACCGACGACTGTGGATCGGCCAGAGCATCAACGTCGTCGGGAGCCAAATCACGCGGGTCGCCTTGCCGTACCAGGTCTACGTCCTGACCCACTCGACCCTGGCAATCGCCGGCCTGACGTTCGTCCAGCTCGTGCCGATTCTCACGTTCGCCCTCGGTGGCGGCAGCCTGGCCGACGTCGTCGACCGCCGACGCCTGTTGCTCGTCACCCAGGTGGCGCTCGCGCTGTGCAGCCTCGGCCTCGCGATCGTGTCGTTCGGGACGCCGGGACTGGCCGTCCTGTTCGTCATCGCGTTCGTCCAGGCCGGCTTCGGGGCGGTCGATTCCCCGACGCGGTCCTCCGCGATCCCGCGGCTGGTCCCGACGCACCGCCTCCCGGCGGCGATCGGGCTCGGGCAGCTCAGCTTCAACGCCGGCTCGGTCATCGGTCCGGCGATCGGCGGGCTGATCCTCGCGACGTTCGGGATCTCCGGCGCCTACCTGACCGATGTCGCGACCTTCGTGGCGTCGATCGTCGCGATCCTCGGCCTGCCGCCGATCCCGCCGGTGGTGTCCGGTCGACGCGCGAGCATCGGCGCGATCCGCGAGGGCCTCGGATTCGTGCGCGGGCGGCGCGTGATCCTCTCGACGTTCGCGATCGACCTCAACGCGATGATCTTCGGAATGCCGACCGCGCTCTTCCCGGCCCTGGCGATCGATGTCTTCCATACCGGCGCGGTCGGCGTCGGCCTGCTCAACGCCGCACCGGCGTTCGGGGCCGTCTTCGCGGCCTCCCTCTCGGGGGTCGCAACGCGGCTCCGGCGGATCGGCCGAGGGATCATCGTCGCGGTCGTGGTCTGGGGCGGCGCGATCGCCCTGTTCGGGCTGTCGACGTTCTCCTTCCCGCTCGCGCTCGCATTCCTCGCCATCGCCGGTGGCGCGGACGTGATCTCGGCGGTCCTTCGGGCCACGCTCGTCCAGCTGACGACCCCCGACGAGCTGCGGGGTCGCGTGAGCGCGATCCACATGCTCGTGGTCACGAGCGGGCCGCGGGTGGGCGACATCGAGGCCGCGGGCGTTGCCTCCGTCATCGGCGCCCAGCTCTCGGCGATCAGCGGCGGGCTGCTGTGCGTGCTCGGCGTGATCGGCGTTGCGCGCTGGTTCCCCGAGCTCGACCACCAGCTCCGGCCTGACGCCCCGCGAGGCGCACCGGCCGCGCCGCCAGGGCCCGCGGAGGCGCGTGACACCGCGGAGCCGCGCGAACCCGCGGAGCCGCGCGAACCCGCGGAGCCCCTGGCATGAGCGTCGAGGCGGCCGCATGAGCGACGCGCTCGAGATCCTCGACGTCCCGGCCCTGGGCCGGTACGAGGCGCGAATCGGCCCGGAGCTGGCGGGCTGGGTCGACTACCGGCGGATCGGCGCGCGCTTCGTGGCGATTCACACGGAAGTGCCCGAAGCGTTCGGCGGACGCGGGATCGCGTCGCGACTCGTCGGCCGCGTCATCGCGGACGCGCGGACGGCAGGGGAGCGGATCAGCCCGCTCTGCCCGCTCTTCGCGGCTCACTTCGAGCGCCATCCCGAGGACGCCGACGTGCTCGCAGCGGGCCGCGGCCGACGGGGATAGGGCCGGCGCACGGCCCCTCACGCTGGCTCGCGGGCCCGCGGGCGACCGGGCGCGGCGGATCTGGGGCCGGAGCATCGTCATGCGATCGGTGGAGCGCTCGCCGGCCCGGGTCCCGACCCGATGGCTCACCGGCCGGAACGCCTCGCGATCGGCGACGATGCATTCACAGCTCGAGCCTTCGAGCGCCGCCGGATCGTGGATGTGCACGATCCCGCGGCGGAACTCGGCCGCGCCCGCCCGGGCGAACTGCGCGCCGACCGTCGAGACCGCCGGGCGCGAGACGCCGAGGAGGTCGGCGAACGCCTCCTGGGTGAGCGGGAAGGACGATCCGTCGATCCGATCGTGAATGAGCAGCAGCCAGCGCGCTGCGCGCTCGTCGAGCCCGTGGAGGCGGTTGCACACGACCGTCTGAGCTCGATGGGCCAGCAGGACCGTCGCGTATCGCTCGATCGAGGCCCGGAACGCGTCGCTGGCATGCAGCCCCGCGCGCAGCCGCTCCGCCGTCATCGTCCAGGCGCTGCCGGCGACCTGGACCGTGGCCTCCGTCCCGGCCGGTACCGACGGCCCGGCCATCGCGGCGAGCCCGATCATTCCC
>DASUHU010000286.1:0-2721 GCA_036273395.1 Candidatus Limnocylindrales bacterium | reverse complement strand
CGGGACGTCGCCCGTTCGGCGGCCTTCTACGAGCGCTACCTCGGCGGCATCCGGGACACGTTCGACTTCGGGCCAGGCTCGGCCGTGTTCGTGGGCTGGCCGACATACGCCCTCGCCGGCCTCCGCCCGGGCCAGCCCGAGCCGGACGGGGCGAGCTGTCCGATCCAGCTGTGGTGGCGGGCCTCGGATGCCCAGGCCGTCCATGACCGCGCGAAGGCCGATGGCATCGAGATCGTGCGCGAGCCGGTCGACGGCCCGTTCGGGCGCACCTTCACGCTGGCCGATCCGGATGGCTACCGCGTGACCGTGTACGAGCGGGACCAGCCGCTCTTCTGGCCACCTCGATGACGGACACGGTCGAGCGTTCGGGCGGCGCGACTCGCGGCGATCGCCCGGCCGGGCCGGCCGGTGGCGCGACGCCTCCGACCTTCCAGCTCTTCATCGCCGGCGAGTGGATCGACGGCTGCTCCGGCGAGACGTTCGAGAGCCTCAATCCGGCGGACCGGCGGGACGTCGTGGGCCGGTTCCAGAAGGGCAACGCCGCCGACGCCGCGATGGCCGTTCGAGCCGCCGAGATGGCCCTGCCGCGCTGGAAGGCGACGCCGGCCCCGAAGCGGGGCGAGATCCTGTATCGATTCGGCGCCCTCATGGCCGAGCACAAGGAGCGGCTCGCGCGGGCGATGACGCGCGAGATGGGCAAGGTCCTGTCCGAGGCCCGGGGCGACGTCCAGGAGGGCATCGACATCGCCTTCCTCATGGCCGGCGAGGGCCGGCGGATGTTCGGCGACACGGTTCCGTCGGAGCTGCCCGACAAGTGGGCGATGAGCATCCGCCAGCCGATCGGGGTCGCGGGAATCATCACGCCCTGGAACTTCCCGATCGCGATCCCGTGCTGGAAGATGATGCCGGCCCTCGTCACCGGAAACACGGTCGCGTTCAAGCCGGCCAGCGACACGCCGTACTGCGCGACGCTCCTTGTCGAGCTCATGGCCGAAGCCGGCTTCCCCGCCGGGACGGTCAACCTCGTGACCGGGGGCGGCGCCGAGGTCGGCGATGCCCTCGTCGAATCGCCCGATGTCCAGGTCATCTCGTTCACCGGCCACACCTCGACCGGCAAGCGGATCAGCGAGCGGGCCGCGAAGCGCCTCAAGCGCGTCTCGCTCGAGCTCGGCGGCAAGAACGCCGTGGTCGTCCTGCGCGATGCCGACCTCGACCTCGCGACCGACGGGATCCTGTGGTCGGCCTTCGGGACGGCGGGCCAGCGCTGCACGGCCTGCTCCCGGGTCATCGTCGAAGAGGCGGTCGTCGATCCGCTCCTCGAGCGCCTCGAGGCACGGACGAAGAAGCTTAAGCTCGGGTCGGGCCTGGATGAGTCCGTCGACGTCGGTCCGCTCATCAACCCGGCGGCGATCGAGAAGGTCAGCTCGTACATGGAGATCGGCCAGCGCGAGGGCGAGCTCGTGCTCGGCGGGCGCGTCGCGAGCGAGGGTGAGCTCGCGCACGGCAACTTCTTCGAGCCGACGATCTTCACCGGCGTCGAGCCGATGGACCGGATCGCCCAGGAGGAGATCTTCGGGCCGGTCCTCTCGGTCGTGCCCGTCGCCGACTACCAGGCCGCGGTGACCGCGGTGAACCAGGTCCGATATGGCCTGTCGTCGTCGATCTTCACGCGCGACGTGAACGTCGCGTTCAAGGCGATGCGCGACTTCGAGACCGGGATCGTGTACGTCAACGCCGGGACGACGGGCGCCGAGACGCACCTGCCCTTCGGCGGCTGGAAGGAGACCGGCAACGGCCACCGCGAGGCGGGTCGCGTCGCGCTCGACACGTACACCGAGTGGAAGGCCATCTACGTCGACTACTCGGGCCGCCTCCAGCGCGCCCAGATCGACAACCAGGACGTGTGAGCCGCTCGAGCGACGAACCCTTCTTCGACGAGGCCGGCGCGGCGCGCTATGACGACGACCCGATGCCGATGGTTGACGGGAGCCCGATCGAGGCGGCGGTCGAGGTGCTGGCCTCGCTCGCGGATGGCGGTGAGGCCCTCGAGTTCGGGATCGGCACCGGCCGCGTCGCCATCCCGCTCGCCAGCCGGGGCGTCGCCGTCCACGGCATCGACAGCTCGGAACCGATGCTCCGACGCCTCCGGGCGAAGCCCGGTGGCGGTGACGTGCACGCCGTCCGCGGGGACTTCGCCTCGACCCGAGTCGACAGCTCGTTCCTGCTGGTGTTCCTCGTCTTCAACACGATCGAGAACGTCACGAGCCAGGCGGCCCAGGCGGCGGTCTTCCGCAACGCGGCCGCCCACCTGCGCTCGGGAGGGACCTTCGTGGTCGAGGTCACCGTGCCGGACCTCAGGCGCCTGCCGCCCGGGGAGCGGTTCGTGGTCTTCGACGTCGGCGAGGAGCACTGGGGCATCGACGAGTACGACGTCGCGAGTCAGGGCCTCATCTCGCATCACCTCTCGACCGTCGACGGGACGCTCCTCCGGTCCTCGGGCTCCTTCCGGTATGTCTGGCCGTCCGAGCTCGACCTCATGGCCGAGCTCGCGGGCCTGCGGCTCCGAAGCCGCTGGGGCGGCTGGGGCCGAGAGCCCTTCACGAACGAGAGCCGGATGCACGTGTCCATCTGGGAGAAGCCCTGACGTGCCAACGTTCGACGATGTTCGCGCGATCTGCCTGGCCTTGCCCGAGGTCGAGGAGATCGTGACGTGGGGCTCGG
>DASUHU010000285.1:0-2821 GCA_036273395.1 Candidatus Limnocylindrales bacterium | reverse complement strand
CGGCAGGCCGTACAGCCGGGTCCCGGGCGCCACGCGCGCGATGGCGGCGGCGATCGTGCCCGCGAGCGCGGCGTCACGGACCGCCGCGTTGTAGAGCGCGCCGTGGGCCTTGACGTGATGGAGCTCGAGGCGGGCGTCCCGGGCGAACGCGGCCACCGCCGCCACCTGCGCCACGAGCGACGCCCCGAGCTCCTCGGGATCCATCGCGATGTCCCGTCGGCCGAAGCCGGCGAGGTCCGGGTAGCCCGGGTGGGCCCCGACGGCCACGCCCCCCGCCTTCGCGATCGCCACCGTCCGCTCCATCGTCAGGGGATCGCCGGCGTGCGCGCCGCAGGCGACGTTCGCGGACGTCAGGAGCGGGATGAGCCGCTCATCCTCGCCCAGCCGCCACGGCCCGAACGATTCGCCGACGTCGGCGTTGAGGTCGATCGATCGGTTGGTCACGATCGGGTCCGGAGCCGTGCGGCCGTCAGGGCTTCGAAGCCGGGGCGGTGCCGTCGAGCCGGCCCAGGATGTTCGATTCGAGCTGGAGGATCCGCTGCTCGAGGGCCTCGACCCGCTCGAGGATCTTGGTGTTGCCCTCCAGGAGCTGGCGATTCTGCTCGTCCTCGAGATCGGCCTCCCGGGCCGTGTGCTCGAGGGTCATCCGGTCACGGATCGCCGCCCGGTTGCCGGCGAGGAGGATGAGCGGCGCGGCATACGCCGCCTGGGTCGAGAACGCCAGGTTGAGCAGGATGAACGGGAAGATGTCGAAGTTGAAGACCTCATAGACGTTGCCCGTGATCCAGACGACGACGATGACGGTCTGGACGCCGATGAACGTCCAGCTGCCCATGAAGCCCGTGACGGCGTCGGCCACGCGGGCACCGAGGGGAGCCCGGTCGTACAGGGCCTGGTTGACCGGGTGGCGATGACCGTGCCGCGCGGCCCCAGCCGGATGGCCGTTCGGCGACCGCGGCGCGGCTTCCTGCTGCCCCACGTGCCCCGACCCGGCCTGGTCCTCGATCGCCGACATCTGCCCGACCCTCGACTCGCCGCCTTCGACACCCGCATGTCGAGTCTCGGCACCCGCATCATGAGCGCACGGGCGGCCGGGCGGTGCGCGATCATGCGCAGATGCTCGACGTCGGCACCCAGCTCGACTTCGCCGCGCGACTCATCGTCGCCGCGGCGGTCGGGATGGTGATCGGGACCGAGCGCGAGATCCACGGCCACCCCGCCGGGATCCGGACGCACATGCTCGTCGCCCTCGGAGCCGGCACGTTCACGCTCATGTCCCTGAACGGCTTCGGCCAGGGCACCAACACCGGCAACGACGCGACGCGGATCGCGGCCCAGATCGTGTCGGGCATCGGCTTCCTGGGCGCCGGGGCGATCCTCAAGGACGGCGTCGTGATCCGGGGCCTCACGACCGCGGCCAGCCTCTGGGCGACCGCTGCCGTGGGGATGGCGGCGGGCGCTGCCGAGTACGTCATCTGCATCGTCTCGGCCGGGATCATCCTGGTCAGCCTCTGGCCGATCAACGCCCTCGCGGAGCGGATGCACGGGACCAGCCTGCCGGAGATCCAGCTGCGGCTGACGCTCGAACGGGTCGACCTCCTGGGCGAGGTCTCGGCCGTGCTCGCGAGCCACAAGGTGGACATCGGCACGATCGGGACCCAACGCATCGGGAAGGACGCCTTCCGAGCCGACCTCTCGCTCCACAGCCGCACGTCGCAGGCGATCCTCGCCGCGGTCGAGGCGATCGGGCGCATCCCGGGCGTGGAGATCGTCTCGACGAGCCAGGTCGACTGACCTCGCGCCCCCCGGAAGGCACGGGACTCGGGTGACTGGCGGGATTCGATGACCCGGGCACGGGACCTCGGGATCGTCATCGGCGAGGGCCGGCCGGGTGCCTGGAACGCGATCACGGACGTCCCCGGCGTTCGAGTCGGGCACGCGACGCTGATCATGGGCGAGGGACCGCTCGTCGTCGGAACGGGACCGATCCGAACGGGCGTGACCGTCGTGGTCCCGCGTGACGACGACGACTGGTCCATCCCGGTGTTCGCGGGGTCGCACACGCTGAACGGCAACGGGGAGCTCACGGGCCTCGAGTGGATCCGCGAGACCGGGCTCCTGCATGGCCCGATCGGGCTCACGAACACCCATTCCGTCGGGACCGTGCGCGACGCGCTCGTCGGCGCGGCGACCCGGAGCGGCCTCCATGGGTCCGCGAACTGGGCCCTGCCGGTCGTGGGCGAGACCTGGGACGGCCGGCTCAACGACATCGACGGCCAGCACGTCCGCCCCGAGCACGTCGCTGCGGCGCTGAAGGACGCCACCTCGGGGCCCGTTGTCGAGGGCAACGTCGGCGGCGGGACGGGAATGATCTGCCACGAGTTCAAGGGCGGGATCGGGACCGCCTCCCGGCGTCTTCGCGCGGACCTCGGTGGCTGGACCGTCGGCGTCCTCGTCCAGGCGAACTACGGCCGTCGAGGCCTCCTCCGGATCGACGGCGTGCCGGTCGGCGAGGCCATCCCGACCTCGGAGATCCCGTCACCGCATTCGAGGGTCCGCACAGGGATCGGCGACACCCACGCCGGACCGCCGCCCGGCTCGGGCTCGATCATCGGGATCGTGGCCACGGACGCGCCGCTTTTGCCCGGCCAGTGCGCCCGGCTGGCCCAGCGAGCCGCGCTCGGCCTGGCCCGCACCGGCGGGCTCGGGGCGACGACCTCGGGCGACCTGTTCCTGTGCTTCGCCACGGGCAATCGCGACCTCCCGCCATCCGACGATCGGCCCCCGACCTACGAGCCGATCCGGTTGCTCGCCGTTCCCG
>DASUHU010000284.1:0-2682 GCA_036273395.1 Candidatus Limnocylindrales bacterium | reverse complement strand
CGACGATGGCGAGCCCCGCGAGCGCCACCGCGACGATCGCGTTCCGGGCGCCGGGTCGGGCCATGTCGACGACGAGGACCGCGACCGCGAGCAGGATCGCGAGGACGAACGGCCCCGCGGTCGCGAGGTCCTGCGGCACGGTCATGCGGCGGCCTCCGCCGCCGGGGTCTGCGCGCCGCTCGACGGGCGGAGGCTCGCGAACCGGACCGCGACGATCGCGACGATGAGCCCGAGGCCCGCGGCCACCCAGAGCGGGTCGATCGCGATCGCCTGGGCCTCCGTCACGTAGCCGAGCGCCACGTCGGCGGGACCCGAGATGAGGTGCAGGACGATCCCGGGGAAGAATCCGAACGTCACGACGAGCGCCCCGAGTGGGGCGAGCGTGAGGATCTCCACGGGCGTGATGTCGGTCAGGTGGTCGCCGAGGCCCGTGAGGAACGCGGACGGCTCGCCGAAGACGACGCGCTGGTACATCCAGAGCAGGTATGCGGCGGCCAGGATCATCACGAGCGCGGCCACGGCCGCTGCCCAGGGGATCGCCAGGAACGTCCCGAGCATCGTCAGGAACTCGCCGACGAAGCCCGACAGCCCCGGCAGCCCCGCGGAGGCGAACACGAAGAAGCCGAAGACCGCGGCCCAGACCGGCGTCAGCCCGGCGAGGCCGCCCATCTTCGCGATCGTCCGGTCGTGGGTCCGTTCGTAGATGACGCCGACCAGGAGGAACAACGCCCCCGTGATGAGGCCGTGGTTGATCATCTGGAGGATCGCGCCCTGCATCGCCTGCTGCTGGAACACGAAGATCCCGAGGGTCACGAAGCCCATGTGGCTGACCGACGAGTAGGCGACGAGCTTCTTCAGGTCCGGCTGGACGAGCGCCACGATCGCGCCGTAGATGATCGCGATGAGGCTCAGGACGATGATCACCGGCGCATAGCTGTGGGCCGCGTCCGGATAGAGCCCGAGGCAGAAGCGGATCAGGCCGTAGCCACCGAGCTTCAGGAGCACGCCGGCGAGGATGACCGAGCCGGCGGTGGGCGCCTCCACGTGGGCGTCCGGGAGCCACGTGTGGAACGGGAACATCGGAACCTTGATCGCGAACGCGAGGAAGAACGCCGCGAAGGCGAGGAGCTGGAGGTTGTCGGCGAAGCCGGTCGTCGCCGCGAACTGGTGGAGCTTCTCGAAGTCGAAGGCCCCGGTCCAGGTCCCGCCGTTCGCGGCCTGGTAGGTGAACGCGGTGGCGAGAATCGCGACGAGCATCAGGAGCGACCCGACGAGCGTGTACAGGACGAACTTGATCGTCGCGTAGATCCGGTTCGCGCCGCCCCAGATCCCGATGATCAGGTACATCGGGACGAGGACGACCTCCCAGAACACGTAGAAGAGGAACGTGTCGAGGGCGAGGAACACCCCGATCATCCCGACCTCGAGGATCAGGAAGGAGACCATGTACTCCTTGATCCGGGTCTGGATCGGCTTGAAGCTCGCGAGGATGCTGATCCAGGTCAGGGTCGTCGTCAGGACGACGAGGGCGAGCGACAGCCCGTCGGCACCGAGCTTGTACTGGATGCCGAACGTCGGGATCCAGTCGACGGCCTCGGTGTACTGGAAGCCGGTCGCGGCCGGCTGGAACGCGGCGGCGGCCGCGAGCGAGAGGACCCAGGCGACGAGCGCCGTGGCGAGCGCGAGGGGCCGCGCGTAGCGGGCGGGCATGAATGCGATCACGAGGGCGCCGACGAGCGGCGCGAACGTGATCTCGGTGAGGATCGGCGTTCCGTTCATGGTCGCGGCGACGCGATGAAGAAGTACGAGCCGGCCATCACGATCAGCCCGATCGCGATCCCGAGCGCGTAGTTCTGGACGCGGCCCGTCTGGACGCGGGCGAGGCCGCTGCCACTCCGGCGGGCGACCGCGCCGATGCCGTTCACGATGCCGTCGACGATGTTCCGGTCGAACCAGGCGAGGGCGCTCGCGACCCAGCCGCCGAAGCGGATGAACAGGAGGTCGTTGATGTCGTCGAACCACCACTTGTTCGCCGAGGCGCGGTAGAGGAACGGCACGCGCGCCGTGAGGGCCTGCACGGCCGATGGCCTTCCGGCGCCCCTGATCGGCCCGATCTCGACCCCGAACAGGCGCCACGCGACGGTCATCCCCACGATCGCGACGACGATGCTGATGAGCAGCAGGACGCCGTCGATGCCGCCGATCGCGAAGGGCGCCTCCGCCCGTGCGAGCAGCGCCTGCGCGCCTTCGAACACGGGAGCCAGCCAGCCCGCGAGCAGGCCCTGGGCGTCGCCCGGCTGCCCGAGGAGCGGCCCGAGCGGTGGGCCCGGCCAGCTCAGGACGATGCCGAGGAGCAGTGACGGGATCGCGAGCAGCCAGAGCGGGGCCGTCATGACCGCCGGCGATTCATGGATCTTCGGCTCGACCTCGGGGTCGACCCGGCTCTCGCCCCAGAACGTCAGGCCGATGAGCCGGAACATGTAGAACGCGGTCATCACCGCGACGACGATGCCGATCGCCCAGACCCACGTGAAGCCGGTCTTGAAGGCCTCGCCGAGGATCTCGTCCTTCGAGAAGAAGCCGGCAAACGGCGGTATCCCCGAGATCGCGAGCGTCGCGATCCACATCAGCGTCGCCGTGATCGGCATGTACTGCTTGAGACCGCCCATGTTGCGCATGTCC
>DASUHU010000283.1:0-5584 GCA_036273395.1 Candidatus Limnocylindrales bacterium | reverse complement strand
CCCGTGCCGACGCTGGGGCCCGTGCCGACGCGGGGGCCCGTGCCGACGCCCGCGGGAGTGCCGGGATCGTCGGCCGGCCTCGCCCCCAGTGCCGGCCCAACGCCGCCGACGGTGCGCTACGTCGCGACGTTCTATGACTCCCCGCGGACCCTGCTCCCCAAGCTCGAGCTGGCCCGATCGCAGGGTCTCGCCGGCGCCGGGTTCTGGGCCCTCGGCTATGAGCGCGGGCTCCCGGGCTACCTCGAGCTGATGAGCGACTTCGTCTCGGGCCGCGTCGGAGCGGGGGAGTAGCCGCGCGCCCGTCTTCTGCCACTCGACCTGTCGGCCGAGTCCGGTAGGGTGAGCCTCGATGAGCCGCGTGTATCGCTGCATCGGCGCCCGTCGGTGGGATTCCGGCGATCCGGCCGCGCACGTTCCGCCGGCGGACCTGCCGGCCGTGCCGGGTCGATGGAACGGCCCGGGCCAGTACACGCTGTACGCGAGCCATCGGTCCCGGGTCGCGATCGAGGAGAAGCGCCGGCACCTCGCTCGATCGCCTCGGTCCGTCGTCGGCTCGATCCTGGCTGCGGTTGGCGACGAGCCCGCGTCCGAGGTCGTCGTCCTCGGGTTCGAGATGCCCACCCCGATCGGCGCCCCGGCAACGCGGACATTCGATGGCCGAACCGCCGAGCCGCGAGAGGCATTCGATCGGTGGCTCGCGCCGTGCGGCAGCGCCCGCTCCTACGCCGCGAGGCTGATCCGGCGCGGGTTCGACCACCTGATCGTGCCGAGCTCGCCCGCGCCGCGAGAGTGGAACTCGGTCTTCTACTTCCTGGGCCCTGGCCAGCCACCGCTCGAGGCCCTGCCGAATCGCGCTTCGTGCCGGCTCATCCGCCGGGCTCGCGTCACCTCGACCGCGCCCGACTGCCCACCGCCTCGGCGACGACCCGACTGACGGCGGCCGCCAAGCCGAGCGCCGTCCTCAGTCGGGCGCCCGGAGCGTGAGCGTCCACGACCTCCCCGGTCGCTCCGGCTCGCGCAGCTCGACCGGCCACTGCTCGCCGAGGACGGCGGCGAGCTCGTCCGGGTCGTTCGGGGCCGCGCCGGACTCGAGGAGCCAGTGGGCCGCCTCGCCTCGGACCCGCTTCGCGACCACGTCGCCGATGCGCCGCCCGTTCCGTGCGTGCTGCGGAACCCGCACGGTGACCGTCCGGTCGCCGACCTCCTCGGGGACACCCGCGGCCTGGTAGTAGGTCGAGCGCAGGTCGACGATCAAGCCGTTGCGGCCGGCCGCGGCCGCGAGGACGCCGGGAAGTCGCTCGCGCCAGGTCGCGTCGAGGCGGTCGATCCCCACGAGATGGGCGTGGATGCTGAGCCGATAGGTCGGGACCCGGTCGCCGGGACGAAGCGCGCCCCACAGCGCCGAGGTGATGACGATCTCTCGATCGAGCCGGGCCCTCGCGGTGCGGCCCAGGTGCGTGACGTCGAACCCGGCGTGGAGCGGACCCGTGTACACCTCGGCCGCCGGTCGCGTCGGGACGTCCAACAGGTGGGTGTTCCGTGCCACCTCGCCGGCGAGCGTGGGTCGGACCATCAGGCGCCTGAGCCCATCGGGCCTCGCGCTCGTCTCGACGAGGGCCTCGAGGACCCGTCGCCGGATCGGCAGCAGCTCGGGGAACGAGAGCGCCTCGAGATCGAGGACCGGCCCGATCTCCGGTGGCGGCGCCTTCGTCTCCGAGGGCGGCAGGACAATCAGCACCTCAGTCCGCCCACCGCTCAATCCTCCCCCATATCGGCACGGCCGGCTCCGGCACGGCCGGCTCCGGCACGCCGGCTCCGGCACGCCGGCGTTGCTTCCCAGACACCAGATTCGATCGAACCGGCCGTCTTGCTGCCTGCTAGACAACAACCCGAAGGCGAATGGCCGTTCGCGCGCGGCAGTGGAGTCGCTTCGGTGCCTGGCAAGCACGTTCCGACGCGAGCCGCGCCTGGGTGGTGCTTATCCGGCAGCGCAGGCCTCGCGGAGACCGGCATGCGGGGCTCCGTGTTGACGGGGCTCCGCATTGACGGAGCTCCGTGGTGACGCGGCGCTGTGTTGACGGTGCTCCGTGTTGACCACATACTGACAACGCAATGACAGCGCAAACGGCGTTTCGAATCTCGCCTCCGAGCGAGGACGCGTCGGACCCGCGAGCCGCGATGGCCGTGCTCGTCGACGTCTTCGGGATCAAGCCCCGGAGCCGGCTCATGTCGACCCTCACCGGCGTGCCGATCAAGACCCTCGATCGGGCCTGGACCGGCCACGCGATCCGCCATCGCGAGCAGCTGTTCCTGGTGGCGCGCTTCGCGCGCGAGGTTCGCGACTTCCTCTTCGAGGACCCGACCTGGACCGACGCCCGCCGCGCGGCGATGCGCGGCTGGCTGTTGAGCGGCGAGATCGACCTCGATGGCCGGACCTCCCGCCCGATCGAGATCCTGTCGGACCCGGCCCTCACCCGGCGCGCCCTCGCGGAGCTCCACGCCGCGACCTGACGTCGCTCCTCCCGCCGGCCGTGCTCCAACGGATGGAGCGCGTCAGCCCTCGCTCGTGTCGAGGTTCTCCACCGTGTTCTCGTACCAGTTCGGGTCGAGGTTCGGACCGCCGAAGACCTGGACGAGCCGATACCGGGCCCACGGCGGGTCGCCGCGAGAGCGCAGGTGCCAGCGGCCCCGGTCATTCGGTGGCTGCCAGGCCTCGCCTCGCGAGACCGAGGCGAGCGGATCGTCCGGCTGGCCCTCGAGGGTCAGCCCGGTCTCGAGATCGACGACGACGTACTCACCGCGCACGTGCCGCAGCGTGCGCCGCGCCTGTGACAGCTTGGCCGGCTCAGACGCCGAAGGGCTTCACCACCATATCGAAGATCAGGAGGATGACGACGGCGTAGTCGACCCAGAGCAGGGCCACCGTGCGGGGCTCATCGAAGAGCTCGCGGATCTCGGCCGTGACGGGTCCGTCGGGCGTCTGCATGAGCAGCTTGCCGAGCTTCGCCCCGAACGGCGCGTTCTCGACGACGCCGAGGATCATCGCGATCGCGAACAGGACGTAGGCGATGATCAGCCAGGGCGCGAGGAGGTTGTAGCCGTACGTGATCCCGGTGATGAGGCCGAAGATCCCGCCGCCGACGAACAGGATCGGGATGTAGTGACCGATCTTGCCGGCGGTCATCCCGACGCCTCGGACAGCCGCCGTCTGACCCGTTCCATACGCGACGCGGAGCATGGTCGTGATGCCGTAGCTCACCGTGACCCCCGCGAACATCAGCGCGATGTGCAGGAACAGCCACACGATCCTCAGGTCCATCCGGTCCGACTCCTCCTGTCCAGCCAGTTCGCCAGAGGCCTGCATTGTGCAACGTGCCGACAACAGCTCGTGGCGCGGCCCCGGGGCACGCCACGGCTCCCCGAGGCCGCGGATTGCGCCAGAGTCAATGTTTCGCGGTGAATCGGCGGGGCTGGGAGGCCAGGCCATCGTTCGGGCCATCGTCCGGGCCATCTCCAGCCACTTCCTTGCCTGGCATGCAAGACTCGCGCGCGATTCACCCGTTATCGAGACCGTCGAGGCCGGGATCCTCGGTCTTGCGGCCCGTCCGACCCGATTTCTTGACTCACACGCAACGCCACGGCCGAAACCCCGATCCCCGACGGGTGACTTCGAGCGGTTGCCGACCGCAGAATTCGTGATCTCGGCCGACTGCTCCTAACGCCACCGGACCGGCGCTCGTTCTCAGTCGAGGAGGGGGTCGGTGCTGCGGCTACGTCCCCCCGGCGTGGAAGCGCCTGGCCTCCTCCGTTGCCCTCGCCGGCGCCCGTGCCGTCCCGCCGCCGCGCGCGGATGGAGGCCCTAGAAACCAGCCGGGACGCCGGCGGCGACGAGCGCGCCGAGGGCGATCAGCAGCAGTCCGAACCCCTGGCCGGCGAGCCGACCGCGTCGACCGAGGGCCTCGTACGCCATGACCGCGGCGAGCACGGCCATCCAGGCGACGTTCGCCACCCCGACCGCGAACATCAGGAGCATGAGGGCCCACGAGCTCGCGAGGCAGTCGAGGCCGTGGGCGAGCCCGACCCCGAAGCCGGCCCGGAGGTCGGCATCGCGGCCAGCTGAGCCGGCATCGCGGCCAGGTGAGCCGACATCGGAGGGCGGCGCGCCGGCATCGCGGCCAGGTGCGGCATCGCGGCCAGGTGCGCCGACGTCGGCGGGCCGCGCGCCGGAGTCGGCGCGAACCCGCCGCGACGGATGGCGGCAGGCCTCGAGCGCAGCGAGCCGCCAGGGCATGAGCTGGTAGCCGCCGGCGAGCGCGAGCGTGAACGCGGGGATGAGCCATTGGTGGCCCGCAAGCCACGGCGACGCGGCAACCAGCGCGTGCAGACCGATGTCCCCGACGAACGCCGCGAGCCCGAACGCGGACCATACGAGCGCGTAGGCGCCCAGGAAGCCGGCGAGCGCGGCCGCCGGGCGGCGAACGAAGCGCGAGCCGGCAACCACCCCGACCGCCCGGAGGCTGGCCGGCAGCATCATCGAGGCGACCATCACCTGCCACGCGAGCAGGAACAGCGGGATCCCGAGCCACAGCGGCAGCGAGCCCGACTGGATCAGCGCGTGGTGGTGCAGCAGCGCGGCATTGCCGGTGAGCTCGAGGCCGATCGAGATGACCCACGCAGCGCCCGCGATCCCGATCGCGGCGACGATGCCGGCGCGCCGCCGCTCGGGGCCGATGAGGAAGACCGGGCGGGGGAGCGAGCCGGCGATGGAGCTCATGTTCGCCTCGGGCCGGGTGAGGTCGGGGCTAGACGAGGTCGAGCGCGCAGCCGAAGGCGCGCGTCTGCGGGAGCCGGACCTCGCGGCCGGCGAGGACGTCGTCGAGCGCGTTCCGGAGGTCGTGGCTCGTGACCCGCTCCTCGAGCCTGGCGTTGTCCACGCGGCCCTCGTACCGGAGGCGCCGATCGCGATCGAGGAGGAAGGCGTGGAACGTGCAGGTCGGGCCCCAGGCCTTCGCGACGGCCTGACCTTCGTCGACGAGGTACGGGAACGTGTAGCCATCGGTGGCCATGCGCTCGCGCATGCCCGCGAGGGCTTCCTCGGGATAGAGATGCGGGTCGTTGGAATTGATCAGGACGACCTGGACGCCTCGCGGGGCGTAGTCGGCCGCCAGCGCGCGCAGCCGCGAGGCGTAGGCCTTCGCGGTCGGGCAGCGGTTCGAGGAGAAGATCACGACGAGAGCCTCGCGCGAGGCGAACGTCGAGAAGCCGTATCGACCGCCATCGGCGCCGAGGAGGTTTTCGAACGCCGGCGCGACGTCCCCGATCGAGACGATCGGGTGGTCCTCCTCGAGCTCGATGTCGAGCCCGAGGAGGCCGAGGGCGGCAGTCACGCCGCCGCCCCTGCCGTCGCGCTGAACTTGTCCGGGAACTGGGCGACCAGACCGTCGTAGATCGCGTCGGCCAGGACCATGATCTCCGTGAAGATGTCGTCGAAGGCCTTGATGTCCGCGTCCCAGTCGGCCTGGAGCCGCGCGACGGCCTCGTCCTTGGTGAGCTTGAGGTGGAGCGAGAGGAGGTCCGCGACGTC
>DASUHU010000282.1:0-2797 GCA_036273395.1 Candidatus Limnocylindrales bacterium | reverse complement strand
TCGACGCGAGACAGGTCGTCCTGGGCGGCCTGGAGCGCCTGCTGGCCCGCCTGGAACGAGGCGATCGCCGTGCCGGGGAAGACGTGTCCGCCGAGGAGATAGACCCCGGCGCCGAGCACGGCCACGACCACGACGATGCTGAGGATCGCCAGCGCGGCGCGTTGCTGCATCTCCTGTCGAGCGCTGGCCGGGGTGACCCGCCGGCTCCGAGGGCCCCGCGCCGGCAGGGCGTCCTGGAGGCGCCGGAGCATCGTTCCCAGCACGCCTCCGGCCGCGGACTGCGCCGCGATCGCCGCCGACTGGGCAGCCGCCACGCCCCCGGCGACCGAGTCGGCCAGCGGGATCGGGGACCGGTCCGGGACACCGGCGAGCGGCTCGGGGGGACGAACCGGCACGGGCGCGCGGCCCGACCGTGACACCGCAACTTCACCGACCTCGAGGGTCACGGCGCCATCGCTGCCGGCGCCGCCGACCTCGCGATAGCGGCGGTGGAGGTCCTCCACCGCCGCCTGCGGATGCAGCGTGACGAGAGCGTCCTTGAGCGCCTCGGTTCCGAGGCGCTCTGTGAGGTTCGGGGAGACGAGCAGGAGCTGGTCCCCGACGTTCACCTCGCCCCGCCAGACGTCGGGCTCGAGGTCCGCGGCCGGCAGGCCGCGATCGCGGTGCGGGTCGGGCAGCGTCGAGAGTCGCGCCCCGCGGGCGAGATAGGCCTCCGCCGGCCCGACCGTCGCGACGTACAGCTCGTTGTCCCGGACGACCGCGACGGCCACGCCGATCGGGCCCGGCTCGCCTGCGTGCTGGCCGAGGGCGGTTCGCTCGCGAGCGTGCGTCAGGCGCTTGTTCGCTGCCTGGATGGCCTTGGCGAGGCAGACCCGGATCCCGGCCGACTCGTCGTAGTAGTACTCGGCGCGGATGGAGTCGGCGACGAGGCGCGTGGCCTCGCGAGCCTTGTTCCCCGCGACGCGCGAGGTGACGAGCAGGTACAGGTGGCCCTTCGTCCGCGTCTGCGCCCCGATCCGCGGCTCGACATGGAGCAACGTGTCCGGCGAATCGGGCAGGCGATCGGCCTCGGGAACGACGCCGAGCTTGACCTGGAGGCGGTGAGCCAACCGAGGACCTCAGGACGGACCGGCCGGCAGAGCGGCCGGACAGGCAGTTGGACGGGCGAATGACGCTGGGAGCGCGAGTGCCCGGATGCGGTGCGCGGGTCCGGGATTATCGCACGGCCGCTCGCGCGGTCAGCGGCCCCGAGACGTTCCGGCCGGGCGGATCGTGATGCGCAGGTCGTCGATCGGGGCGCCGGCCGGCGCCGCGCGGAAGGCGTCCCGGAGCTCGACGGCGTGGAGACGCAGCTCCTGGGCCACGATCGGGGCGTCGGCCTCGATGACGAGCGCCGGCCCATCCACGCGGAGCGCCCGGCACGCGCCATGGGCCGCGGGTGCGAGCTCCGCGACGAGCGCGTCGAACGTCGCCAGCGCCCGCCCGCGCCGGAGCTCCTCGGCGAGCCCGAGGTGCGCGGCGGCGTCCGGGATGAGGTCGCCGATTCGCAGCATCGGCCGCCGCCGCTCAGCCACGTGGCCGCCGCCGCTCAGCCACGTGGCCGCTCACGCCGACGCCCACGCCGACGCCCACGACGGCCACACCGGCAGTCAGCCATGGAACGCCTCAGCCACCGACCAGCTGAGCGCCCGCGTCATCGCCGACGCGGACCTCCCAGGCGGTCGCTGACGCTCGCAACGCCGGATCGAGGTCATCGAGGGTCGTGGTGGTCACGAAGGCCTGCGGCAGCCCGGCGATCCGCCGGACGAGGTGCGACCGGCGGGCCGGATCGAGCTCCGAGAAGACGTCATCCAGGAGCACGAGCGGCGGCCGGCGATCGTGCTCGGTGAGGAGATCGAGCTCGGCGAGCTTGAGGGCCAGGATCGCGGTCCGCTGCTGCCCGCGCGAGGCGAATCCGGCGAGATCGCGCCCCGCGAGCTCGAAGGCCACGTCGTCGCGATGCGGCCCGATCAGCGTCGTGCCGTTCCAGGCCTCCTTCTCGGCCGTCTCGGCGAGCCGCCGCGTGAGCGCGGCCCGGGCATCCTCGCCCGGCACCTGGGGGGCGTTCGTGAGGTAGCGGAGGCCCAGCGATGCCGCGGCCGCCTCGTCCGGCGCGATCTCGGCGTGGGCCGCGGCCAGCGGCGCAGCCAGCGCGGCGAGCAGGCGATGCCGGCCCTCGACGACGCTGGCGCCGGCCGCGACGAACGGCTCGTCCCAGTAGCGCAGCTCGGCCCGGGTCGCGGTCTCCTCGCGGATCAGCCGGAGCAGCCCGTTCCGCTGCTGGAGCGCGCGGCCGTACGTCGCGAGCGCATCGGCGTAGGCCGGCCAGAGGCTCGACGCAACGCGGTCGAGGGTCGCCCGCCGGAGCGTCGGCGAGCCGGCGACGAGGAGCATGTCCTCGGGCGCGAACAGCACGACCCGGAGGTGCGCCCCGAGGACGCTGGTGCGGCGGGCGACGCCGTTGACCCGGACTCGCTTCCTGGCGCCGCCCCCCGCCGCGGGCGAGCCCGGGCGCACGAGCGCCACCTCGACGCGATCGCCAGCCGATCCCAGCCGGCCCTCGGCACGTGCGACGTCGGCGCCCCAGCGGATGAGATCGGGGTCGCTGGTCGAGCGGTGCGAGTGGCCCCATGCGAGGAGGGCGATCGCCTCGAGGAGGCTCGTCTTGCCGGCGGCGTTCGGGCCCCACACGAGCTGCGGGCCGGCGGTGAACGCCACGTCGAGGGCCGCGTACCCCCGGAACTGCTCGAGGCGGAGC
>DASUHU010000281.1:0-2225 GCA_036273395.1 Candidatus Limnocylindrales bacterium | reverse complement strand
GCGTCAGCGTCGAGCCACTGGATCTCGGGCTCGCGCCGGAACCACGTCCGCTGGCGCTTCGCGAAGGCGACATTCCGGGCGGCATCGCGCTCGATCGCCCGCTCCCGGTCGATCTCGCCGTCGAGCAGCGCCCACGCCTCGCGATAGCCGATCGCCGAGAAGGCCGGCAGCCTCGGATCGAAGCGCTCGCGGAGCCGTCGAGCCTCCTCGACGAGACCTGCGTCGAACTGGGCCCGGGCCCGTGTCGCGATCCAGCGGGCATGGGTCTCGCGATCGACGTCGAGGCCGACCCAGGCGACGGGCCCCCGATACGGTCGGGCCTCGGGGAGCGGGGCGTCGCCGGCGAGCTCCGCGATCTCGAGGGCGCGGGCGACCCGGCGGGGGTTTCGCGCGTCCACGTGCATCGCCCGGGTCGGCGCGAGCGCTCGCAGGCGCATGACCGCGGCGGCGAGCCCGTGCTCGGCGAGCAGCGCCTCGACGTCCGCCCGGACCTCCGCATCGGAAGGCAGACTGGCGGTGTCGAGGCCGCGGGCGATCGCCCGGAGGTAGAACCCGGTCCCGCCCACGAGGATCGCCAGGCCGCCGACCGCGGCAATCGACCCGAGCACGCGGTGGACGTGGCTCGCGAACTCCGCCACCGAGAACGCCTCGTCCGGCTCGACGAGATCGAGGCCGTGATGGGGTACGCCGCGGCGCTCCTGCAACGACGGCTTCGCGGTCCCGATGTCGAGGCCCCGGTACACCTGGCGCGAATCGGCCGAGACCACCTCGGCCGGTATTCCATCCACCCGCATCGCGAGGGCCACATCGATCGCGAGCGCGGTCTTGCCCGTGGCCGTGGGTCCGGCGATGACGAGCAGCGGCGGGACGGAGCCGGGCTCGCGCTCCGCGGGGGTCACGCGACGGCGACGCCTCGAAGCGAGTACGGCCCGGCATGCTCGATCCGGACCTCGACCAGCCGCCCCACCCACGCCGCCGCACCCTCGAGATGGACGAGCTTGTTCTGGCGCGTCCGGCCCGAGAGATGGACAAGCTCGGCGCTCGGGCCGTCCGGGCCATCCCCTGCCCCGGCCGCGGCCGGGGCGGCCCCGAGCGGCCGCGGCTCATCGGCATCGGGCTCGGGCTCGTGCTCGTGCGAGCGGGCCGGCACGATCGTGTCGACGAGCACCTCGACCGGGCGACCGAGCCAGCCTCGATTTCGCTCGTGGCCGATCGGCTCCTGGAGCGCGAGCAGGGCGTTCAGGCGGCGGCGCTTGACGTCACTCGGGACGTCGTCGGGCAGGCGCGAGGCGGGCGTGCCCGGCCTCACCGAGTACGCGGCCGCGAACACCTGGTCGTACCCGACGTCCTCGAGGAGCCGGAGCGTCGACTCGAACTGGGCCTCGGTCTCGCCCGAGAATCCGACGATGACGTCGGTCGAGATCGCGATGCCCGGGACCGCCTCCCGGATGCGCGCCAGCCGCTCCCGGTAGCTCGCGACGCCGTACTGGCGACCCATGCGCCGGAGCATCGCGTCATCACCCGACTGGACCGGCAGGTGGAGCGCTTCGCAGACCGACGGGCAGTCGGCCATCGCCTCGATGAGCCGGTCCGAGAGGTCCCACGGATGCGAGGTGATGAACCGCAGGCGCGGGATCGCCGGGGTCCCGTCGCTCGTCCGCAGGCCGTCGATCGCGCGGATCAGCTCGGCCAGGTCGGGCCGCGAGCCGAGGTCGAGGTGGCGGCCGGCCCACCGCTCGGTGGCGATGTGCCCGAATCTCGGCTCGGGCGGCAGGTCGTGGCCGTAGGAGTTGACGTTCTGGCCGAGGAGCGTGACCTCGCGGTAGCCCTGGACGGCCAGCGCCCGAGCCTCGGC
Source organism: Candidatus Limnocylindrales bacterium (assembly GCA_036273395.1). Classification (GTDB taxonomy): domain Bacteria; phylum Chloroflexota; class Limnocylindria; order Limnocylindrales; family CSP1-4; genus UBA5189. The sequence continues at coordinate 370 of DASUHU010000281.1, read as the reverse complement.
GAGGATGTCGTCGAACGGCCGGCTCCGCTCCGGCCCTCGGCTGAACGGCACGATGCAGTAGGTGCAGGTCTTGTCGCAGCCGTAGATGATCGGCAGCCAGGCCGAGACCGCGGAGCCCCGCCGGACCGCGCCGCTGCCGATGGCCTGGGCCCGCGTGCCGGCGAGCCGATCCGCGGCCCCGACCGTCGAGCGCCCGACGATCGTGGTCGTTCCGATCGACCCCGCGGCCGGCGTCGCGAGCGGCGCGGCCGGGAGCCCGACGGGACCTTGGGCCGAGGCCAGCCCCAGCCGATCGACGAGCTCGGGCTCCTCGTCCGGCCTGAGGAACAGGTCCACGGCCGGGAACCGGTGCGAGAGTCGGCTTCGATCC
>DASUHU010000280.1:0-4601 GCA_036273395.1 Candidatus Limnocylindrales bacterium | reverse complement strand
CGGTCCAGGGCCGTGACGCCCGCCACGCCCCGCAGCACGCCGAGCGCGCGCGCGAGCGCGGGATCGTCGGCCCCGCCTCGCGAGACCGACTCGTCGAGGCCGACCTCGATGAGGTCGTCCGACTCGCCGAATCGCGCTGCGAGCTCGGGCACGGTGCCGACGCCGATGAGCCGTCCCGCGGCGAAGATCCCGACGCGGTCGCAGACGGACTGGACCTGGCTCAGGAGGTGGCTCGAGAGCAGGATCGACATCGACCGGTCGCGAGCCAGCCGACGCAGCAGCTCGAGGATCTCCACGACGCCGATCGGGTCGATCGCGGTCGTGGGCTCGTCGAGGATGAGCACCGAGGGGTCCTTGAGCAGCGCGTCGGCGATGCCGAGACGCTGCAGCATGCCGCGGGAGTAGGTGTCCACGTGGTCGTCGGCGCGGGCGGTCATGCCGACCTGGTCCAGGACCGCCGCGATCCCCTCCTCGGCCTCGCGGCGCGGGATCCCGTTCAGCCGCGCCGTGTAGCGAAGGTTGTCGCGTCCGGTCATCGAGCCGTAGAAGCCGACCGCGTCGGGCAGGTAGCCGACCCGCCGCTTCACCTCCAGCGGCCTCCGGGTCGGGTCGTAGCCGACGACCCGGGCCCAGCCCTTCGTCGGCTCCGTGAGCCCGAGGAGCATGAGGATGGTCGTGGTCTTGCCCGCGCCGTTCTGACCGAGCAATCCGAAGATCTCGCCGGGCCCGATGTCCAGGTCGAGGCCGTCGACCGCCACGAAATCGCCGTACCGCTTGGTCAGGCCTCGTGTCGTGATCGGCAGGGGCGCGGTCCCGTCGCTCGTCTCGTCGGGCGCGGGCGGGATCGGCGCCCGCTCGCGCCGCCGGGGGGTCGCCGAGCCGGTGGTCGCCACGTAGCGGGACGGGCCCGGCGCCGGGGCCTTCGATGGCGCGCTCGGGCCGTCGTTGCCGCCGCGGGCGGGCTTTCGAGGGCGCGGTCGCTGCGGGAGCATCAGGCCAGGCTCGCGGGCGGCCGGCTCAGCGCCGGCCGTAGCGGCGGAAGACCCACCACAGCCCGACGAAGACCAGGACGATCAGGGCGATCCCCACGATCGCCCACTGGATGGAGGTCTGGACCGTGAACCGGATCTGCTCGTTGGCCGTCGCGCCGTTGTCGCCGTTCGCGTTGAACGTGAGCTGGTAGTCGCCCGCGATCGCGTTCGAGGAGGGCGTGACCCGGGCCGTGACGGTGACCGTCTGGCTCGGGGCGATCGTCGCGATCGTCGGCTGGTCGAAGGTCACGTTCCAGTCGGTCGGGACCGTGTCCGACATCGTGACGTTCGTGATCGGGGAGCTACCGGAGTTCGTGATCGTCAGCTGCTGCTCGGTGACGCTCGCCGCGTTGCCGGAGGTGCTGAGGACCTGGTCGGGGGTGGACATCGTCATCGTGTAGACGCCGGTCACCTGGACCTGCAGATCCTGCGTGACCTGCTTGCTGCCCGCCGTGGCCACGACGTGGATCGGGTACTGGCCTGCGGCGGCGTTGTCCGAGGGGGTCGAGGTGACCGTGAACGATGTGCTGTCGCCGGCCTTGACGACGGTGCTCGCGGCGTTCGCGGTGCTGAACTGGGCGCTCGTCTTCCAGCCGTCCGGTCCGGTCGCGTTGACCGTGAAGGTGAGGTCCTGGCTGGTGCTGTTGACGAGCGTCATGTTGAACGTGAAGTCCGTGCTGGACGAGCCCTTCAGCGACGGGAAGTCGGGCGTCATCGTCACGTCGCCGGTCGAGGCCTGGACGGTGAGGTCCAGTCCGAGCGTCGTCGTCGATCCGCCGCCGGACGCCGTCACCGTCAGGTGCGTGCTGCCGCTGGCCGATGCCGGAACGGCGACGTCGAGGGTCGCGGTCGCGGCGGCCTTCCCGTCGGTCTGGACGGCATCGATGATGAAGCCGCCGCCGTGGAGGGTCGCCGTCCAGCCGGTCGGTGCCCCGCTGACCTTGAGGTCGACTCGATCCGGGTTCGAGGTCTTCACGCTCAAGTCGAACGTCACCGAGCTGCCGGGGGCCACGGTGACCGCCGGGTATGGCGTCGTCAGCGTGAGGCTGTCGGCCGCCAGGACCGTTGCCATGGGTCCACCCGCCAGAGCGAGCAGGAGGCTCGCAAGCAGCGACGTGGCGACGAGCCGGGCAGCCGCCCCGACGGGTCGCGCCATGAATGACGAGATGCGCACGAATCCCTCCAATGCCCCCGATCTTGCCCGCGCGAGCATGCCAAGACAGGCGCCCATCACGCAACCAAGGGCCAATTGCGGCCCGGTTTCGAGACCGCAACCCACCACTCGCAAGCCATCTGTCGCGCTCAGAGTGACCTTCGGCCGTTTGACATGAATCGTCGATTCGGGTGATCCTGAGCAGGTCAAGGAGAGAAGCCGAAGGAACGGACCGCAGGTCTGAGCATCGACCGAGTCACTGAACCGGATCCGACTCGCTCCCGCGTCCTGGCCACGGCCATCGATCACAACCGCTCCGTCGCACGACATCGCGACCCGAGCGACCAGGGCCGCCGCCCCTGGGAGACCCATTCGATGGGCAGGCGGCCGGAAGGAACACCACCCAGCATGCTTTCGCGCACGCTACACAGCTCCGTCGTCGGGCGATCTGCCTCGATGCGACGGATGCGCCGCCGCAGCACCGGTACGAGCCGCCTCTATTGCGGCACGAACGGCTGCGCCAGCTTCCTGACCGTCGATCCGGTCCGGAAGGTCGCCGTCTGCGACGTCTGCGGCTACACCCGCCGGCTGAGCTGACGCGGCGGGCCTAGCCCGCGGCGCCCGCCACCCACAGCTCACGCACCAGCCAGCCCGCGAGAACGCGGGCCGCAGCGGCGACCTCGTCGAGCGGCACGAACTCGTCGGCGGCGTGGGCCACGGCCACCGAGCCCGGCCCGAACATCACCGTCGGGGTCCGGCCCTCGTTGACGAGCAGGCGCATGTCCGCGCCGTACGGCTCGCCGAGCATCGCCGGTCGGCGCCCCGTGACGGCCGCGGCCGCATCGGCCAGCCCGACCGGCAGCGGGTCATCCGCCGGAATCCTCGCCGACGAGAACCGGCCGCCCGTGAGCTCCAGGCTCGGCGGGTGGTCGCGCAGGAACGGATCGGCCCTCGCGGCCGCTTCGATGCAGCGCCGCAGGTCCACTTCGGCCGCCTGCCAGGTCTGCCCCAGCCGGACGCCGTAGCGGCCCTCGGCGACGACCTGGTCGATGACGGTCGAGGCCCACTCCCCTCCCCCGACCTTGCCGATGATCGTCGGGTACGGCAGCCCGAGCGCGGTCATGAGCGGATCGCGCTCCGCGGCGTTTCGCGCCGCCTCGTCGGCCTCCAGCGACCGGACCAGGGTCATGAGGTTGTCGAGGGCCGAGACGCCCTCCCGGCGCATCGACGCGTGGGCCGCCCGACCCGGGACCGTGAGCCGGAACGTGATCGCCCCGGCATGGGCGATGACGACGTCCAGCTCGGTCGGCTCGGCGATCACCGCCGCGTCGCCGACGTAGCCCGCCCGGATCGCGGCGAGCATCCCCTGTCCGCCGTCCTCCTCGGAGGGCACGCTGACAACCACGAGCTCACCGTCGAGGCGATCCTCGAGCCCGGCGTCACGGATTGCGCGAACGGCTCCGAGGATCGCGGCCAGGCCGCCCTTCATGTCGACCGCGCCGCGGCCGTACAACCTGCCGGCCACGATCTCCGCGCCCCACGGATCGTGGGTCCACGTGCCCGCGTCGCCGACCGGCACGACGTCCACGTGCCCGACGAGCAGGATCCGGCGGCCGCCCTCGCGGGTTCGCGCGCGGCCTCCGATCTGCCCGAAGCGCCCGGCCACCACGGGCAGTCGGATCCTGGGCATCTCCGCGCCCGGCCAGTCGGGATCGTCGCGCGCGAAGGCTTCGGGTTCGGTCTCGACCCGCTCGACGATCCCGCCGAGCGCCTCGAGCACCGCCGCCACGGCGTCCTGCACCGCTCCCTCGTCGCCGGTCACGCTCGGCACGCGGACGAGCTCGGCGAGCGTCCGCTGGAGCCACTCGGCGTCCACGGCCTCCGAGGCGGCTCGCGCCGCTGAGTCGGCGGCGCTCCCGAGGGGCGGTCCGCTGCCGAGGCGCGGTTCGTCGCTCATGCGCGCAGGATCGGTCGGGTGAGGCACGTCGGTCCGCCGGAGCCGTTGACCCCGATCTCGCCGGCTTCGAACTCGTGGACCTCGCAGCCCGCGAGCGCGAGCGCGGCAGCGGTCCTCGGGTTCCCGGCCGCCAGCACGACGACGCCGGGCGTGACCGCCAGCACGTTGCAACCGAGCGTCGGCAGCTCCTCGTCGGGCACCTCGATCGTCCGGATCCCGAGATCGTGGAGCAGGGTCCACAGCCCGACCGGCAGGAGCGGCAGGTAGACGACCGCGAGGTCGTCCGAGACCGGCGAGATGACCGAGAGGAGGTGGATCAGCTCCGCCGGGCCGCGCCAGTACGGGAGGTCGAAGACCCGAACGTCGATGGCCGGCTCGGTTGCGGCGGCCGGGCCCCGACCGGACGCGACGATGCCGGCGAGCTGATCGATCCCCGCCTGGTTCGTGCGGAGCGAGCGGC
>DASUHU010000279.1:0-8566 GCA_036273395.1 Candidatus Limnocylindrales bacterium | reverse complement strand
ACCGTTCTCGGCGCCCGGGGATGGCGCAGCCGCTGCCACAGCAGCCGCCAACCGGAGAGATGGTCCGCGAACGCCGTGCCCGCGGCGACGTCGACCGGGGCCGAGACATCGACGGCGATGACCTGCCCGCCGCCGTTGAGGCTCCGCATCACCCCGACCGGAAGGGTGTCGAGCAGGCCGCCATCGATCAGGAGGCTGCCGTCCTCGAAGACCGGCGGCAGGATGCCCGGCAGGGATGCGCTGGCCCGGAGCGCGTGCCGCAGCGATCCATGCCGATGCACGACTGGGCGGGCATGGGTGAGGTTCGTCGAGATGCAGAAGAACGGCAGCCAGGTGTCCTCGATCCTCCGGTCGCCGTGGGCCGCCGAAATCGCCCGCTCGATCCGCGCGCCGCTCGAGATCGAGACGAGCGGCAGGGTCACGTCGAGGAGCCGCCCGAGGCTGACGAATGCGTCCTCCGCCCGATTCGCCGAGTAACGACGGGCCACGAACGCGGCCACGAGTGCGCCCATGCTCGTGCCCGCCACCATGTCGATCGGGATCCCGAGCTCCTCCATGGCCCGGACCACGCCGACGTGGGCGTAGCCGCGAGCCCCACCGCCGCCCAGCACGAGGGTCACGCCGCGGCCGGCGAGGATGCGGCCGACGCTTCGGAGGTCCATCTCGATCCCCGCGTCGGGGCCACCCCGGTGACGGCGGACGTGGAGGTGCTGGTCCGGTTCGAGCCCGTCGCGCCGCGCCTCCAGCCAGGCCGCGGTACCCGCAGGTTCCTCGACCTCGGGCTGCTGGAGCAGGATCAGCGTCCGCCGTGGCGCCCCCTCGTGCGGCCAGCGGCCGGCAAGGCTCCGCTCGACCGGGCCGGGCGCTGGGTCGCTGGTCGCGTCGGCGACGACGACGATGTGGTCGGCCTGACGAAGGCACTGGTCGGTCCACGCCGTGGGCGTGGAATCGGTGACGTAGACGACGAAGTCATGGGCCGCCTCGCGCTCGTCGAGGTAGTGGTTCGGCGGGACCCGCCCCCCGATCCAGCTCAGCACGGCCGGTCCGATGACCATCGTCCGTCCGTGCGGCGCGAGCGAATCCTCCAGTCGGCGGGCGAACGCCGAGGCGTCCACGCCGGGACTCGCGATGATCGCGAACGTCGCCGCGCGATCCGCGCTGTAGGCCGGCGCGGATGCCGCGCGCTCCATCCGATCAGCAAGCTCCGCCATGATCGGTCCGCTCGCCTGCGGGACCGTGGTCGTGAACCAGCTGACGGCCTCGCGGGTGAGGCGCGCAACCTCGGTGTCCCGGATCGCGACGACCGTCTGGTTCCGTGGCCGCGCGGTCAGCAGCCCGGCCCACCCGATCGGCTGCCGCCGCCCGATCTCCTCGACCCTGGCTGGCCCGCCATGGCTTGGGATCGTGGTGACGCGAAGACGGCCGGACAGGACGATGTACCCGGCGTCACCCGGATCCCCGGATTGGAACAGGATCTCGCCGCCCGACACGCGGCGGTAGGTCAGGCGTGCCTCGAGGGCATCGATCAGCTCGGCCGGCATCGGGCCGAACAGGCCGGCCAGGAAGGCCGCGAGCTGGCTGTGGCGCACTCGTCGGACGCTCGAATCCAGCAACCGCTCCACGAGCTCGGGGTGCGTGCTCGCGATCCGCTCGAGGTCCTGGCGTTCGATGACACCGATCCGGGCCGGTGTCGCCGCGCGCGCGGTCGCGGTCCGCTCCGTCCCGCTGAGCACGGCCACTTCGCCCACGACCTCGCCGGGGCCCAGCTGGCCGAGCTGCTGGCCAGTCTCCTCGAGGCCGAACGCGAGGCTTCCGTCGAGGACGACGAACAGCTGCTCCGCTGTCTCCCCCTGCCGGACGAGCACGTCGCCGGCGGCGAGGCTTCGCGTCGACATCGCCGAGCGGATCGCCTCCAGGACGTCGTCGCTCAGCGCGCCGAGCACCCCGCGCGAGATGAGCTCAAGCTCGTCGGCGCGACCGCCGGACGGCGGATCGGTCCGGGCTCGCCCCACGTCCCGCCGCCGATCGACCACGGGCAGGCAGTCTACCGATCAGCCTGCGGCCGCCGCCCGATCCAGCCCAGGTGCGTGTCGCCGAAGGCGGGTGCGTACTTGAGCCCGTAGCCGGCAAGGCGATCCACGCCCGTGTGGGCGACGAGGACGCAGCCCGCGAGCGTGAGCCAGGCGATGCCGGTCACGAGCCCAAGCCCGACGATGATGCCGGCGGTGAACCAGTTATGGGCGAGGTTGTAGGTGATCGCGCCCGGATGGGGACCGACGAGGTAGCCGACCATCGACAGGTCGACCGCGAGGAGGGCGGGGATCAGCCAGATCCAGTCGCCGCCGAGGGCTCGATACGCCGCGACGCCGCCGACGAGTGCGGCCAGCCCCTCGAGGCGAAGCCAGGTCCGGGGCCATTCGACGACGGCCCCGGTCGCCCGTGGTGCGCTTCCGGTCGTCAAGCCGGCACTGGCCTCAGGCTGCGGTGTCGCGTCGGCGCCGGAGCTCCGCGCTGATCGCCGGGACGATCGTCGAGAGGTCGCCGATGACCGCGTAGTCGGCGACCGACATGATCGGCGACTCGGGATCGGTGTTGATGGCGAGGATCCGCTTGGCGGCCTTGCAGCCGACGATGTGCTGGATCGCGCCACTGATCCCGCACGCGATGTAGAGGTCCGGGGCGATCCGGAGCCCGGTCTGGCCGATCTGGTCGGTGTGCGGCCGCCAGCCGAGGCTCGTCGCGACCCGCGAGCCGCCGACCGCGCCGTGGAGCAGGTCCGCGAGCTCCTCGAGCTGCGCGAAGCCCGCAGCCGAGCCGACGCCACGGCCACCACCGACGACCACACGGGCCTCGGTCAGCGAGACGCCAGCGGACTCCCGCGGCTCGTGACCGACGACCCGAACGACGAGCTCCGATGGATCGAGGTCCGGCGTCACGGCGACGACCTCCGGATGGGCGTCCACCGTGGGCTCTGCCGCGGACACGCCGTGTGGCGCGACGGACAGCAAGCGGACCGGCGCATCGAGCGCCGCGTCCTCGAGCAGGCTCCCGCCCCAGCGCTGCCGGACGACCCGCCACGAGGGCCCGGGCGTGACCGACAGGACGTTCGCCGCGAACGGCAGGCCGCGCCGCGCGGCGAGGTGGGCCAACACTTCGTCGCCGCGGTCGCTCCCGGGGGCAACGATCGCCGCCGGGTCGGCGGCGTCGGCCGCTGCGCCCACGACACCCGCCCAGGTCGCCGGCGCATATGGCTCGAGACGGGCATCGGACGCGAGATGAAGCGTCGCGACCCCCCTCGGAAGGCGCAGCCCGGCGCTTCCCTCGCCGCCGATCGCGACCGCCTCGAGATTCGAGCCGAGCGACTGCGCGAGGCTCGCTGCGAACGTCACGGCCTCGAGCGACAGCCGATCGAGGTCGGGGCCGACGTGCTCCAGGAAGACAAGGACCGGGCCGCTCATCGGATGGTGCCGCTCATCGGACCGTGCCGCTCATCGGACCGTGCCGCTCATCGGCCGGCCACGCCGATCCGCTCGAGGAGATCGACGACCGCGGCGGCGGCGTCCGGACCGCGACCGATCACCTCGGCCGCGGAGCGCTCTTCGGCCGGCAGTCGAAGCCCGAGCTTGGTCGGGCCCGGCACCGCGTTCGAGGCCTCGCCCGCGGATGCCGCGTCCTCGCCGGCGCCCATGCCCGTTGCCCCTGCAGGCGAGGCTCCGAGCTGGACCCGCTCGACCTCCTTCTTCCTGGCGCGCAGCCGTCCCGGCACGGATGGATAGCGCGGAAGGTTCAGGCCTTCCTTCACGCCAAGGACGGCCGGCAACGGCAGCTCGTAGGTCTCCCACCCGCCGGTCGGCGCCTCGCGCCTCGCGAGCGCGATCCGCCGCGTGCCGGCGCCCGCCGCCGCGTCAGCCCGATCCGCGAACGCCAGACCCTTGATCCCGTTGATCACCGGCCGCCCGAGCGCGACCGCGACCCGGATCCCGACCTGGTAGTCGCCCGTGTCGGCCGCCTCGTTGCCGAACAAGATCAGATCGAAGGGACCGTTCGCCGCCTCCTGCGCGCGAATCGCGTCGGCGATCGCGGCCGCGGTCGAGACCGGATCCCACTCCGGGCCGCTGGTCTCGAGCAGCACGGCTCGGTCAATGCCGAGGGCCATCGCATCGCGGAGCTGGTCCTCGGCCTCGGCCGGCCCGAGCGTCAGGACGGTCGACGATCCGCCCTGGCTCTCGACGATCCGGACGGCCTCCTCGACGCCGCACTCCTCATGCGGGCTGATCGTGAAGCCCAGGAACCGCGTGTCGATCGACTGGCCGTCCGGTGTGAGGACGATCCGACCGCCGGTCTGCGGCACGCGCTTGACGCAGACAAGGACGTTCATCTGCGCTCTCGCCCGCGGGCGGCGGTCCGCTGGCGGGGTTGGTTCCCGCGTCGTATGACCCTCGCCGTCATACGGTCCTCGATCGGCGGCTGTCGGCCGTCCTCTCGCAGGGCCGCGCTCCCGTTCATGACCGCGTGGTCATGAGCAGAACCCCGGTGCCGGGCCATTCCGTGCGTGTCTGCGGCTCATGACGCCGAGGGTCATGACGCAAGCACCCTCTCTCGGGAACCGCGGGCGATTCGAGCCGCGACACGCCTGCCTCACGCCGAGACCGAGGCGGCTTCGACCATCGTCCGGCCGCCCGCCCGCACCCGGGCGTTCTCCGGATCGAACAGCGGCGTCGCACCAGCCACCGCAACCGTGACGGGATACCGCTCACCGAGGTACTCCACGAGGAGCCGCTCCCCCACCCGCGCGTGCTCCGGCGTGAGGTAGGCCATGAGGAGGTGCTTCCCGACGGACGGCCCGGAGCCCGCCGACGTCACGTACGACCGCCTGCCCTTCGCGTCCACGATCGGGCGCCCTTCGAGGGTCAGGATCGGCTCGCGCCCGAGCATGTAGCGCTTGACCCCGGTCGACGAGGTTGGGTCGTCGAGGGTCAGGGTGCACAAGATCGCGACCGGTGGCGTGGCCCGCTGCGCGAGATACGCGTCGCGACCCACGAAGTTGGCGTCCTTGACGCTCGGGCGAGCCATGCCCGCTTCGACGAGGTTGAAGTCGAGCTCGAGCTCGTTGCCGTGGGCCCGATAGCCCTTCTCCAGGCGGGCCGTGACGGCATACGTCCCGATCCCGACCGGCACGAGCCCGTGCGGCTGGCCGGCGTCCCAGAGCCCATCCCAGACCCGGAGGCCCTCCTCGATCGGGACGTGCAGCTCCCAGCCGAGCTCGCCGACGTAGCTGATCCGCGACGCCAGCGTCCGGACGCCGTTGATGTCGATCCATCTCGTCGTCAGGAACGGGACCGCCTCGTGGCTCACGTCGGCGTCCGTGACCGCGGCCAGGACGTCCCGGGCCTTCGGCCCCCACAGCCCGATCGTCGTCCACTGGTTCGTGGCGTCGTGCAGCTGCACGCTTCCGTCGGAGGGGAGCGCGTCCGCGAACAGCTTCCGATCGCGCATCCCGAGGCCGCCGCCGGTCACGACCCGGAAGTGGTCCCAGCCCAGTCGCATGATCGTGAGGTCGGCCAGGATCCCGGCCTTCGGCGACAGGAGTGGCGTGTAGATCGTCTTCCCGACCGCGACGTCGACCTTGTTGACGCAGAGGTGCTCGAGGTACTCGCACGCCCCAGGCCCCGTGATGTCGAAGATGGCGAACGCCGAGAGGTCAACGATCCCGACCCGGTCGCGCATCGCGAGGTGCTCGGCGTTGATGATCGGTGACCACCAGCGCGATTCCCACTCCGCCTCGCGCGGCATGACCCGGTCGCCGTACTCGTCGAGGAGCCGGGCGTTGGACTCGTACCAGTACGGTCGCTCCCAGCCGGCCGCCTCGAAGAACACCGCGCCGAGTGCCTGCTCCCGCTCGTAGAACGGCGACAGCCGGACCTCGCGATTCGAGGCCCACTGCTCCATCGGGTGGACGATGCCGTAGGTCTTGTTGTAGCCCTCGCCCGTTCGGGCCCGGATGTGCTGCCAGGTCTTGTGGTGGTCGTAGAACCGGGCCACGTCAGAGGTGTGGAGGTCGATCTCGGGCTCGCCGTGGGTCAGCCACTCGACGACGGCCTTCGCGAACCCCGGCGCCTCCTTGATCCAGATCGCGGCGACGGACCAGAGGCCCTTGACGTCCGGCACCTCGCCGACGATCGGGTTGCCGTCGGGGGTGAGCGAGAGCAGGCCGTTGATCGCGAGCTTCACGCCGGCCTTCTCGTCGCCGACGAAGTCGGGGAAGAGCTCGAGCGCGTCCTCGAGCTGGGGGTCGAAGTCCTCCTTCGTGAACGGCAGCATCGTCGGGGACAGCGCCGCGGCCGCGATCGAGGGGATGTCGTCGGGATCCCACAGGATGGCCCGGTGGGCATACGACCCGATCTCGAAGCCGGTCCCGTGCTGGCGCTCGTACATGTTCGTGTCGACGTCGCGGACGATCGGCCAGCCGATCTCGGCGCTCGTCTGCTCGAAGAACGGGATCGGGCCGATGTCGATCATCTGGTGGACCGCGGGCGTGAGCGGGATTGACGTCCCGGCCATCTTCGCGATCCGGGGGCTCCAGATGCCGCAGGCGATCATCACGACGTCGGCCTCGACCGCGCCGGCGTCCGTGCGGACTCGCCGGACCTGCCCGCGCTCCACGTCGACGCCCGTGACCTCGACCCCGGCGGCGACCGTCAGGACGCCCTTGTCGATCGCGTACTGGCGCATCAGCGTGCCGGCCTGGAGCGAGTCGACGACGCCGACACCGGGCGTGTAGAAGCCGCCGAGGATGATCTCCTCGTTGATGAACGGCACGAGCTCCTTGACCCGCTTCGGGTCGATGATCTCGACGGGCTCGACGCCCCACGACTTCGACGAGGTGACGCGGCGCGCGAGCTCCTGCATCCTGGCCGCGGTCCGCGCGACCTCGATGCCGCCCGTCTCGGTGAAGACGTCCAGCTCCTTGTACTGCCGGACGCTGTCGACCGTGATGGCCGTCATCTCCTTGCTGTGATCGGTCAGGAAGATGAAGTTCGAGGCGTGCCCGGTCGAGCCGCCCGGGCTCGGGAGGGTGCCCTTCTCGATGAGGACGATGTCCGTCCAGCCCTCGCGGGCGAGGTGGTACACGAGGCTGTTGCCGACGATCCCGGCCCCGATGACGACGACCCTCGCCTTGCTGGGCAGCGTGGCCATGACGCGTTGATCCTCCTGTCAGCTGGGGTCGGCGAGGCAGCCGGCGGGCACGGGAAACGAACCTCCTCGAAGTCCCTCGTCGAGAGCGCCGCGGGGCGCGCGGGCGTGCCGGGGAGTCTGCGCTGCCGCCACGGGCCGGCGCAACCCGCGCCCGGAACCGGGTCCCGAATCGTGAAGGGCGCCCCGGTGGGGCGCCCTTCGTTCGAAGTCCGGCAGCCGCAAAACGGCCGCGCTTACTCGGCGGGGATCTCCGCGTGGATGGCGTCGAGGTCGACCCCCTGCGCACGTCGGACGAGCCGGGCGACGAGGTAGACGATCGCGGCAATCCCGTACAGCACCGAGAGGAAGATGATCGAGAGGCTGTTCCCCACGCCGATCCCGTAGGTCGCGCTGGACAGCCACTCGTAGATCACCCAACCCAGGAACACCGACGTGATCGCGCCGGCGATGCTGATGACCGGCAGGCCGGCGAGGTTGTAGCGGACGATCGGCGACTTCTGGTAGAGGTCGCGCTTCCACCACGGCAGGATCGTGGCCGCGATCGAGGTCCCCAGGAACGTGACCGCGATGACGAGTGAGGCGTCGAGCGTCAGCGACGTGAACGCTGTCGTGGACCCGTCGCTGTTCGTGACGGAGAAGTAGGCGTAGTACCAGCTCAGGATCACGGACGGGACCATGATCAGGACCAGGGCGGCCCAGGGCACGCCTCGTCGCTCGTCGACGCGAGCGGCCCACTCGGGCAGCACCCGGTCGAACGCGGCCGCGAAGATCATCCGGGTCGACGACAGGAAGAGCGTGCCGACCCAGCCGAGGAACCACGCGCCGAACAGGACGACGAAGATCATCGCCAGGACCTGGTTGTTGAACAAGAACGAGACCAGCAGCGGCGGGTAGCCCCACACGGGTGTCGCCGGAGCGGCACCTGGCTGGTACCCGTAGAACGAGTTCACGAAGTTGACGTTCGCCGCGTTGAAGAAGTCCCAGCCGAACGTCTTCGCCGCGAGCAGGATGAAGACGATGGCCAGGACCACGGTGACCCACGTGCCGCCGAGCATCCCGTTCAGGACCTTCCGGAAGTCGCCGGCTCCGCGGACCTCGCCGTACAGGGTCGCGCCCCAGTTCGGGTAGAGAATCCAGAACATCATGAACGGGATGAGGAGCCAGGTGCCGCCGGAGAAGAAGTTCAAGTCCAGCGGCGACGTCCCGGCGACGAAGAAGCTGTCCTTCGTTGCCGCCGCGATCGTGGACTGGTAGGCGTTCGAGACCCCGAAGAGGCTCTGGCTCTGCTGGTCGAATGCCGCCTGGAACGACGACTGCGAACTGAGCAGCATGACCACGAACATCACGAGGAGCATCGCGACGCCGACCA
>DASUHU010000278.1:0-8065 GCA_036273395.1 Candidatus Limnocylindrales bacterium | reverse complement strand
CTCGGGCCGGCCGACGGGAGCCTGGCTACCAGGGCCGAGCCCGACGGGCCGCAGGGTCGCGCGGGTAGCCAGCCGGCGTTGGGAACCGCTTCTCGATCGTGACGAGGTGGTGTCCCTCGAGGCCGTCGACCGTCACGGGGTGGACCGCGGGCGCACCGCCCCCGAGCGCTGCCGAAGCACGCGTGCCGGCCGCGACCTCGGCGTCGATGTCGGAGCCCTTCCAGGCGATGAGCCGGCCCCCGACGCGGAGCCGTGGCATCGCCAGCTCGACCAGATCCGGGAGGGTGCCGACGGCCCTGGCGACGGCGACGTCCCAGCAATCCCGCCGATCGAGCTGCTCGGCGCGAGCACGAACCACCGCGACCCGCGGCCCGAGGTCGGCCGCGATCACGGCGGCCCCCATGAACCGGGCCTTCTTGGCGACGGCCTCGACGAGGGTCATGTGGGCGTGCGGCAGCGCGGCCGACAGCGGCATGCCCGGGAACCCGCCGCCGCTCCCGAGGTCCACGATCCGCAGCCCGTGGCCGCCGCGCTCCCGGGAGCCGTCGAGGAGGAGCGGGACGGCGGCGAGGCTGTCGAGGACGTGGCGGAGCGCGACCTGCGCGGGATCGGTGATGGCCGTCAGGTTGATCGCCGCGTTCCATGCGAGCAGGAGCCGGACGTGGGCCTCGATCGCGGCCCGTGCCGCCGAAGTCAGGTCGAGCTGGAGCTGGCCAAGTCCGGCGTCGAGGGCGGCGCCGAACGCGGGATCGAGCGCCGGCAACGTCCCGACGTCGGTGGGAAGCGGTGGGAAGACGCGCGTCGGGGGCGGTCCGTCACGGCGGCCCGGGCGAACCTCATGAGGCACCCGGCCCCCGCCGGAGAGCCGCCCCCGGCGTTCGTTCGTTCGCGATCCGGACCGTCGGTCTGACGTCACTCGTTCGGTTCGCGGTCGGGTTTCCCCGAACCCCTCCCGAGCCACGTTCCCCGATGGCTGTCCCGGTGCGGATGCCGGATGTTGGACCCCGAGCCCGGGAGCGTCAACCCGGTTATCCACGACCTCGCCGGCGATCGCGGCGCGGGTGGATAAGTCGGTGAGATGGCCACCGCCGCGGGGCGTCAGGAGGTGCGGGTCGCACTCCGCAGCGGCCGCCCGAGGGTCCGCCGGACCACGTCGACCACCTCGTCGACATACCGCTCGGCGTCACCCTGCTCCGCGGCGGTCCGGACACAGCCTTGGACGTGGTCCTCGAGGACGAGCACCGCCAGCGAGTCGACGGCTGCCCGGAGCGCGCTCGTCTGCTGAAGGATGTCCACGCAGTACTCCTCGCGCTCGATCATCCGCGAGATCCCCCGGACCTGGCCTTCGATTCGGGCGAGCCTCCGAAGGAGCTGGGCCTTGTCCTTCGTGTAGCTGTGACGGAAGGTCGATGCGGCTGGGTCGTGCGAATCGCTGGCGATGGGATCGTCGGTCGGCATGGACGGGAACTGCTCCGAATTTCGATCGGAAGCCTGGCGAATGACGCCCGGCGAACCGTTCGGCGATCATACTCCCAGGGGGTATCTGCTGCAACGAGGCCGGCTCGGCGGCGGTGACCGGGATCAGGCGGTACACTCGCGGCGAATGGATCCGCTGGACCCGGGTCGAGCCCGTCTCGACGGCCTTCGGTGCGCCGTCTGCGATGGCTCCGTCCCGCCCGACGCGGTCCAGACGCTGGCCTGGCGAGAGGGCCTGACCTTCGCCCAGATCGCGTGTGACGCCTGCTCCTCGTCCACCCTGGCCATCCTCGTCGACGGCTCGGCCCTCGAGGCCCCGGTCATGGACGCTCGGGCGCCGGACGGGGACGTGGAAGAACCGGGCGGCGCGGAACGGGTGACCTCGGACGATGTGCTCGACATGCACCTCCTGCTCCGAACCTGGCAGGGCGGCCTCCGGGAGCTCGTGACCGATCCGAGCCCGACCGAGCCGAGCTCCACGCCGTGACGGCGCCGACGTCCCAACCCGATTCCGGCGAGCGCCCGGCCTTCGCCCACGCGAGCGAGGCCGAGATGTCCCGAATCCTCGATTTCTACGGCGTCGAGTGGCGCTACGAGCCCACCACGTTCCCGATCCTGTGGAACCTCGACGGCGAGGTCGTGGAGAGCTTCTCACCCGACTTCTACCTGCCCGATTTCGACCTGTACCTCGAGATGACCACGCTCAAGCAGACCCTGGTCCGGAAGAAGAACCGCAAGCTCCGCCGGCTCCGCGAGCTGTACCCGGACATCCGGATCAAGCTGTTCTACGCCCGTGACTTCCGGGCGATGATGCTCAAGTACGGTCGCCTGGCGCTGGCCGAGTCGCTCTCGGGGACACCGGGCCAGCTGGTCGGCGGGGAGCTGACCGCCGGCGTGATGACCGAGAACCGGGTCGCCGCCTCGGCCGCGGGCCCGCGTCCCGTGGACGGGGGGGAACCGGGTGCATCCGAGCCCTCGCCGTCCGAACCGGCGGCGAACGGCGTCGTGCCGGAACGGCCCGGAACCGTCGTCATGTCGACGACCGGCTCGGCGCGTCGCGAACCACGCCGGCGTCGTCGCCGGGGACGGCGGGCGGGCGCCACGACACCGGCGCAACCCGCGCCGCGCGCCGACTGACCCGGACCAGCCGTGCGGACCGCCACCGACCTCCAGGCCGACATCGGGGAGATCCTCCTGACCGAGGCCCAGCTCCAAGGTCGAATTGCCGAGCTCGGCGCCCAGGTCTCGGCCGACTACGCCGATCGGACCCTGACCCTGGTGAGCGTCCTCAAGGGCTCGTTGCCGTTCATGGCCGACCTCATGCGCTCGATCGACCGGCCCCTCCGGATCGACCTCATGGAGGTCTCGTCCTACGGCGGCGCCACCACCGAGTCGTCCGGGCTGGTGCGGATCCTGAAGGACCTGTCATCGAGCATCGAAGGCGAGGACGTCCTCATCGTCGAGGACATCATCGACACGGGCCTGACCCTCAACTACCTCGTCCGATACCTGCGCGGCAAGAAGCCGGCCTCGCTCCGGATCTGCACGCTGCTGGACAAGCCAGCCAGGCGGCTCGTCGAGATCGACGTGGACTACATCGGCTTCACGATCCCGGACCAGTTCGTGGTCGGGTACGGCCTGGACTACGGCGAGCTGTACCGCAACCTGCGCTTCGTCGGCGTGCTCCGACCCGAGGTCTATTCGACGGTCGGATGACGATGCATCGTCGCCCCCTCGGGCGGTCGCGCCTCCTTGCCGCGCTCGGCGCGATCGTCGCCCTCGTGGGCTGCGTCCTGCCGTGGTGGACCGTCGGCGGCGCTCCGGGCGAGATCACGACGATGAGCGGCAACGCCTTCGACTCGACCGGGATCGTGGTCTTCATCGCGGCGCTCGTGACGATCGCGCTCGTGACCCTGCCCTATGCCCGCGAGCGGCCGGTCCACGCGGATCGGTGGACGTCGTACACGGTCATCGCGGCCGTTGCCTGGCTGGCGTTCGCCTACCGCGTCCTGGACATCGCGATCTTCTCGCGCTGGATCGAGATCAACCAGCCGCTCGACGTCGTCACCCGGATCCCGGGCCTGTGGGTGACGGCGATCGGCCTCGTCATGGTGGCGCGGGCGGCCTACGACCTGTGGCAGCGGCCGACCGAGGCCTGAGCCCGCCAACGTTCCGGCCCGTCGGGCAGGTCCGCTAGCCGAAGATCCCGGGCGCGGACACGATGTCGAAGCGAATCCACCGCACCACGCCTGCGGGATCGGCCGGATACCGGAAGGCCGCGGCGTACGTCCCCGGGGCCCAGGCTCCGAGGCGGAACGGGCCGGACACGAATCCATCGGACGGCACAGGCGGCGAGGCGACCGGCAGGCGTCGGACCGGAGCCGACGCCTCGTACAGGACAGCGTCCTCGGGCCCATCGCCCGAGCTCAGGATCTCCGGCCGACCGAGGTCCTCGATCGCCCCGGCCGGGACGTCGACGAGGGTCACGTCGAGGAGCTCCGCGCCGGCCCGCTGACCGGCGCTGACCGCCGGTGGCACGCCGCAGATGCCGAGGCCGATCACATGCTGCGACGGGATCCTGACCGGCACGAGGCCCGGCTGGAAGGCATCGCGGCCCACCGCGCCATCGACGAGCTGCCAGCTCCGGACGTCCTGGGTCGGCGTGCGAATGAGCGTCACGAGCCGCGCGCCGTTCGCGCTCATGCAGGGCGTCGCGTTCGGGTCGAGGGACGCCCTGGGTGTCGGACGCGGCGGCGAGGCCGCGGCCACGGGTCCCGGGGACGGCGAGGCGCCGGTCCCCCCGGGCAGGCCCGCGAGTGGGTCGCTCGCGGCGGGCGCCAGCAGGTCCCAGGGCTTCAGGATCGCGATCGCGACGAGGCCGACCAGGAGGGCGACGAGGGGCCCGGTGCCGCGGGATGGGCCCGTCGCGATCCGCTCCGTGATCGGTTGGCGCTCGCCGGGCGGGCGTTCCTCGGCGCCCGAGGCGGCGGCAGGGATCACGCTTCGAGTCGACTTCATCGGCGTGGCCGGTGGGACCTCGATGTCGGGCGAGCCGCGCCCGCGGCGAGAGCGGCTAGATCTCGCCGAGGTACGAGCGGCGCACGTCCGGGTTCGCGGCGAGGCTCGCCGCGGTGTCGGCCATGATGACCCGTCCGGTCTGGAGGACGTAGCCGCGATGGGCGACGTTCAGGGCCTGGAGCGCGTTCTGCTCGACCAGGAGGATCGTGGTCCCCTCGGTGTTGATCTCCGTGATGATCGAGAAGATCTGCTGGACGAGGATCGGGGCGAGACCCAGCGAGGGCTCGTCCAGCAGGAGGACCCGGGGCCGGGCCATGAGCGCCCGCCCGATGGCGAGCATCTGCTGTTCACCGCCCGATAGCGAGCCGCCGCGCTGCGAGGTCCGCTCCTTCAGCCGCGGGAACAGGGTGAAGACCCGCTCCAGGTCGGACCGGGCCTCGGCGGCCGTTCGGGTGAAGGCGCCCATCTGGAGGTTCTCGAGGACCGTCAGGCGGGAGAAGATGCGGCGTCCCTCGGGCGCGTGACCGATGCCCGCCCGGACGAGCTCGTGGGCCGGCTTCTGGGTGACCTCCTTGCCGTCGAAGAAGACCTGGCCGTCGCGCGGGTGGAGGATCCCAGAGATCGTCTTGAGGGTCGTCGTCTTGCCCGCGCCGTTGGCCCCGATGAGGGTCACGATCTCGCCGCGCCGGACCTGGATCGACACGCCGTGCAGGGCGTGGATCCGGCCGTAGTAGGTGTGGACGCCGCGGAGCTCGAGCAGCAGCTCGGCCGGCGTCGCGGCGTTCGCCGGAGTGCCGGCCGTCGCGCTCGCGGAAGCCGCCCCGGAGCCTGCTCCGGGCGTTGGGGCGGCGCCCGGCGTCGGCGCGGTCACGAGGCGGGCGTCCCGAGGTAGGCCTCGATGACCTTGGGGTCGCGGCGGACCTCTTCGGGCGTGCCCTCGGCGATCCGCTCGCCGTGATCGAGGACCGTGATCCGGTCGCTGATCCCCATGACGAGCTGCATGTGGTGCTCGATCAGAAGGATCGAGATGCCGAGCTCCTCCCGGAGCTTGCGGATGAGGGCCATCATCTCGGCCGTCTCGTTGGGATTCATGCCCGAGGTCGGCTCGTCGAGCAGCAGCAGCGACGGCTCGCTCGCGAGCGCGCGGGCGACCTCGAGCCGGCGCTGGTCGCCGTAGGGCAGGTTCTTGGCCAGCTCGTCGCCCCGGCCCTTGAGCCCGACGAGGGCGAGCATCTCGTCCGCCCGATCGTGGGCCCAGTGCTCCTCGGCCCGGCTCCGCGGCGTGCTGAAGAACGCGTCGCCGAGGTTGGCCTTGAGCTTGAGGTGCATCCCGACGATCACGTTCTCGCGAGCGGTCATGTTGGCGAACAGGCGGATGTTCTGGAACGTCCGGCCGACGCCGGCCGCCACCATCTCATTGGGCCTTGCACTCCGGAAGATCCCGAGCGAGCGGAGTGACCGGAGATACCAGGCCGGCCGGATGATCGCAGCCAGGAGCATGGCGGCCAGGGCGACGATCGTCGCGACGATCCCGAGCTCGACCAGCGAGTTCGCCTTGGCGAGTCCGGCGACGCTGGTCAGGACGGAGATCACGATCGCCGGGGCGAACCACAGGACGGGCTCGCCCCACGCCCGGACCGGGCGGCCGATCATCCGGCGGCCGGAGATCATGACCCCGCCCGACGTCGGCTCGAGGATCCCGACGATGACGTTGAAGAACGTGGTCTTCCCGGCGCCGTTCGGGCCGATGATGCTGATGATCGAGCCGCGCGGGATGTCCAGGTCGACCTCGCGCACGGCGACGAGACCGCCGAAGGCCTTCGTGACCCGGTTCGCGACGAGGATGCTGTCGCCGCCGGTGGGCAACGCCGGCCTGGTTGCCGTCGTCATGACTCGCCGATCTCGGTCGTGGGCGGTGGCAGGTCCGTGACCTCCACCCCGCCCGCCGACTCGTGGAGCTCGCGTCTCCGTCTGGTGCTGGGGAACAGGCCCTCGGGCCGCAGCAGCATCATCGCGACGAGGGCGATCCCGTACAGGAGGAACTGGTATTGCACGAAGTCGATGCTCTCGAGGATCGGCACGTGCTGGCCCTGGAAGAACTGGTTGAGCTCCTTGAGCAGGACGGCCTGGATCGTGTACAGCACGAAGGCCCCGATCGCCACGCCCCAGCTGTTGCCCATGCCCCCCAGGACGACCATCGCCAGCACGGTGAACGAGACCGTGAACGAGAAGTCCGTCGGGGTGACGTTCCCGAGCTTCGAAGCGCTGAACACGCCCGCGAACCCGGCCGTGGAGGCACCCAGGGCGAAGGCGAGGAGCTTCGTCGTGACCGTGTTGATGCCGCTGCTCGCGGCCGCCAGCTCGTCCTCGCGGATGGCCATCCAGGCCCGCCCGAGCCGCGAGTTCTGGAGCCGGGCGATGAAGAC
The DNA here is from genome assembly GCA_036273395.1 of Candidatus Limnocylindrales bacterium. Lineage (GTDB taxonomy): Bacteria > Chloroflexota > Limnocylindria > Limnocylindrales > CSP1-4 > UBA5189. The sequence continues at coordinate 1,145 of DASUHU010000278.1, read as the reverse complement.
CATCACGAGGGCGAGGATCACGATCATCGTCCAGAAGAACGGGAACGGGTCCAGGAACGTGAACTTCACGCACAGATCGCCGATGCACGGCAGCTGTGGCTGCGGGATGCCGCCGATGCCGTTCGTGCCCTTCGTGTACGTGTCGGCGTTCAGGAAGATCGCGGGGACGATCTCGCCGAAGCCCAGCGTGACGATCGCCAGGTAGTCGCCTCGGAGCCGGAGGGTCGGTGCCCCGAGCAAGGTCCCGAACAGCGCGGCCACGAACGCGCCGATGATCAGCATCGGCCAGAACGAGATGTTCAGGTGGGTGATCGCCTGGGGTGAGGCGGCGAAGGCGAAGGCATACGACCCAATCGCGAAGAACGCCGCATAGCCCAGGTCGAGCAGCCCCGCGAGCCCGACGACGACGTTCAGGCCGAGGGCCAGCAGGATGTAGATCCCGGTGATCGCGAAGCCGTCGACCCAGACGACTTGCTGCTGGAAGTCGCTGAGGCCGGGCAGCTCCACGATCAGGGGCAACAGGATCCCGATCAGGAGCCAGGTGACGAGGATCGAGGCGGAGCGGTGCTCTGCCCGCAGGCGCCCGAACGTCGCGAGGGGCCCCCGGTCGCCCCGGAGCGACAGGCTCGGCGCGGTCACGCCCGCTCTCCGAGGGCCTGCCCGAACAGGCCGCTCGGCCGGAAGACCAGCACCAGGATCAGGACGGTGAAGACCGCGACCTCGGACCAGCGCGAGTAACCCGCCTGAGCAGCCGCGACCTCGATGAAGGCGATGACGAAGCCGCCGACGGCGGCGCCGGTCGTGTTGCCGATCCCGCCAAGGACCGCGGCCGTGAAGGCTTTGAGGCCGGTGAAGAAGCCGAGGTTGAACTGGATGCTGCCGAAGTAGAGGCCCTGGACCACGCCGGCAGCGCCGGCCAGCGCGGCGGCGATGAAGAACGTGATCGCGATGGTCTGGTTGATGTCGACGCCCATGAGCGCCGCAGCCTCGCGGTCCTGGGCCGTCGAGCGCATCGCCCGGCCCAGGCGCGTCCGGCCGACGAACAGCTGGAGGATGGCCATGAGGACGATCGCGGTGATGATGATCGTCACGTTCAGCCCGCGGGCCGTCCCGCCCTGGATGCTCCAGCCGAAGAGGCTCATGTT
>DASUHU010000277.1:0-4311 GCA_036273395.1 Candidatus Limnocylindrales bacterium | reverse complement strand
GAAGGTGGCCCAGGAGACGCGCGACGCGGACATCGCGGCGACGCGCGAGGAGCTGGAGCGGCTCCGGGCCCGGGCCACCGAGGAGATCGAGGCCGAGAAGGCCAAGGCCCTCGCCGACCTCCGGAGCGAGGTCGCCGACCTCGCGCTCGCGGCCGCCGGCAAGGTCGTCCGCGAGACGATGACCGGGGATCGGCAGCGCCGGCTCGTCGACGAGTTCCTCGCCGGCGCGGGCGCCGATGGCTCGGGAGACCACGCGAACTGATGGCCCGACCGAGCACGGCCTCGCGGCGCTACGCCGAAGCGGCCTTCCAGCTGGCCGAGCGCGATGACGCGCTGGATGCCTGGGCGGACGGCCTCGATCTGGCGGCCCGGCTCGTCTCGGACGAGCGGCTCGCGAGAGCGGTCGACAACCCGGCCAAGCCGCTCGAGGCCAGGTTGACCATCATCGGCAGGCTCCTCGAGGGTCGCGCCCCCGAGGGTGTGACCCGCCTGGCGGGTCTGCTCGCCGAGCGCGGCCGGATCGACCGACTGCCGGACGTGGCGGCGGAGTACCAGCGCCTGCTGGATGCCGCGCGAGGGATCGTCGAGGCTCGGGTCACGAGCGCCGCGCCGCTGAGCGCGGACGAGTCCGCCGCGGTCCAGGCCTGGGTCGGAAAGCGGACCGGCAAGGACGTCACGCTGACCACGTCGGTCGACGAAGCGCTGATCGGGGGCCTGACCGTCCGCGTGGGTGACACGCTCCTCGACGCCAGCGTTCGAGGTCGCCTGGAGCGGCTCCGGACCCAGCTCCTCACCGGCGCCCGCGCGCGCTGACCAACCACCACCCGACCACCAACCGACCACCTCCGACCCCGAAGCCCGCAGCCCAGGAGCACACGATGGCCATTCGATCGGACGAGATCGTCAACATCATCAAGTCGGCGATCGACACGTTCGATGCCGACGCCGAGACCCGGACCGTCGGGACGGTCGTCGAGGTCGGCGACGGGATCGCCCAGATCTACGGCCTCGAGAACGCCATCGCCTCGGAGCTCCTGGAGTTCCCCAACGGCGTCATGGGCATGGCCCTCAACCTCGAAGAGGAGACCGTCGGCGCCGTCATCCTCGGTGATGCCGCCGCGATCAAGGAGGGCGACACCGTCAAGACCACCGGCCGGGTGGTCGAGGTGCCCGTCGGGCAGGCGCTCATCGGCCGGGTCGTCAACCCGCTCGGCCAGCCGCTCGACGACAAGGGTCCGATCGAGACGACGAAGACCCGCCCGGTCGAGCGGATCGCCCCGGGCGTCATCGTCCGGCAGGGCGTCGACACCCCGGTCCAGACCGGCATCAAGGCCATCGATGCCCTCATCCCGATCGGCCGCGGGCAGCGCGAGCTGATCATCGGCGACCGCCAGACCGGCAAGACCGCGATCGCGATCGACACGATCATCAACCAGAAGGGCCAGGGGCTCGTCTGCGTCTACGTCGCGATCGGCCAGAAGCTCTCGACCGTCGCCCAGACCGTGGCGACCCTCGAGAAGTACGGCGCCATGGAGCACACCATCGTCGTCGTCGCCGGAGCCGAGGACCCCGCACCGCTCCAGTACCTCGCGCCGTACACCGGCGCGGCGATGGGCGAGGAGGTCATGGAGGCCGGCGTCCAGATCGGCGGCGAGACCGTCAAGGACGCGCTGAACGTCTATGACGACCTCTCGAAGCACGCCTGGGCCTACCGCGAGATGGCCCTGCTCCTCCGCCGGCCGCCGGGCCGCGAGGCCTACCCCGGCGACGTCTTCTACCTCCACAGCCGGCTGCTCGAGCGTGCGGCCAGGATGAGCGACGCGAACGGCGGCGGGTCGCTCACGGCCCTGCCGATCATCGAGACCCAGGCCAATGACGTCTCGGCCTACATCCCGACCAACGTCATCTCGATCACCGACGGCCAGATCTTCCTGGAGACGGATCTGTTCAACGCCGGCCAGCGACCCGCGCTGAACATCGGCATCTCGGTCTCCCGAGTCGGCTCGGCGGCGCAGACCAAGGCGATGAAGAAGGTCGCGGGCCCGCTCAAGCTGGATCTCGCCCAGTACCGCGCGCTGGCGGCGTTCGCCCAGTTCGCGAGCGACCTGGACAAGGCCACCCGCGACCAGCTGACCCGAGGCGAGAAGCTGTCCGAGGTCGTGAAGCAGCCGCAGTACCAGCCGCTGCCGGTCGAGAAGCAGGTCACGATCCTGTATGCGGCGACGAAGGGCCAGCTCGACGACGTCCCGACGCCGCGGGTCAAGGAGTTCGAGACCCAGCTCTACCGCTTCCTCGAGACCGAGCGCCCCAAGATCCTCGACGAGCTCGGGAAGACGAAGACCCTGACCGACGAGCTCGCCGCGGCCCTCGACGAGGCCATCGCCGAGTTCCGCAAGGGCTTCCTGGCGTAAATGCCACTCCCGAGCAGGTCCCGCGGCTGGAGTGGCCGAGGACAAGGCACTGCCGAGCACACGAACGCACGCACGCAAACGTGCGTGAGTGCGGGCGCACAGGCAGCAACGCCGGCAGTCGGCCGTCGCCAGCCGCGGCCCCGGAGCGGCTGATGGCGAGCCAGCGAGACATCCGGCGCCGCATCGGCGCGGTGAAGAACATCCAGCAGATCACCCGCGCCTTCCAGTTCATCGCCGCGTCACGCCTGCGGCGGGCGCAGGAGGCGACGCTCTCGGCGCGGCCGTACAGCGAGAAGATCGACGAGGTCCTGGCGGATCTCGCCGCCGTGCTGAGCGGCGAGGACCACCCGCTGCTGGCCGAGCGGACCGAGGGCAAGCGCCTGATCCTCCTGTTCACGACGGACCGCGGGCTGGCCGGACCCCTGAACACGAACACGATCCGGTTCGCCTCGCGGGAGATCACCGAGCATCCCGGCGACCTCGCGGTCGTGACGATCGGGCGCAAGGGCCGCGACGCGATGCGCCGGGCGCGAGTGCCCATCGAGGCCCACTTCGCCGGGTTCGGTGATCGGCCGGCCTTCGCCGACATCCTGCCCCTCGCCCGGCTCGTGACCGACGACTTCCTCTCGGGCGACTACGCCCGGATCGACCTCATCTACACCCGCTTCGTCTCGACCCTCGTCCAGCGCCAGGTCATGGACCGGCTGCTGCCGGTCCAGCCGGCCGAGGAGAAGGACGAGATCCCGGGCAACCAGTTCATCTTCGAGCCCAGCCCCGGTGCCGTGCTCGAGCAGCTCCTGCCACGCTACGTGGCGACCCGGGTCTTCCAGGCCGTGCTCGAGGCCAAGGCCAGCGAGGAGTCGAGCCGGATGGTCGCGATGAAGAACGCGACCGAGAACGCCGACGAGCTCATCGACGACTACACCCTGGCGTACAACAAGGTCCGCCAGGCCAACATCACCCGCGAGATGATCGAGATCGCGTCCGGCGCCCGAGCGCGTTGACGCAGGAGGAACCACGAACATGGCGATGGCAGCTCCCGCGAAGACCGGCGCGACCGGCCGGGTCGTCCAGATCACCGGCCCGGTCGTCGACATCGAGTTCCCGGCCGGCAAGCTGCCGGCGATCTACAACGCGGTCGAGCTGGAGCGGGAGGGCCAGGACTCGCTCGTGTGCGAGGTCCAGCAGCACCTCGGCAACAACTGGGTCCGCTCGGTGGCCATGACCACGACCGATGGCCTCGCCCGCGGGACGAAGGCCCTCGACACCGGCGGCCCGATCAGCGTCCCGGTCGGCGAGGCGACCCTGGGCCGGGTCTTCGACGTCCTGGGCCGGCCGATCGATGGCAAGGGGCCGGTCAAGGCCGACGAGCAGCTGCCGATCCACCGCGAGCCGCCGGCGTTCGAGGACCAGACGACCGAGGTCGAGGTCTTCGAGACCGGGCTCAAGATCATCGACCTCATCTGCCCGTTCAAGAAGGGCGGCAAGATCGGGATCTTCGGGGGCGCCGGCGTCGGCAAGACCGTCATCATCCAGGAGCTGATCCGGAACGTCGCCCAGGAGCACTCGGGCTACTCCGTGTTCTCCGGCGTCGGCGAGCGGAGCCGCGAGGGCAACGACCTGATCAAGGAGATGACCGAGTCGGGGGTCATCGCCAAGACCGCCTTCGTGTTCGGCCAGATGAACGAGCCGCCCGGCGCTCGTCAGCGCGTCGGCCTCACCGGCCTGACGATGGCCGAGTACTTCCGCGACGTCGAGGGCCGCGACGTCCTCCTGTTCATCGACAACATCTTCCGGTTCACCCAGGCCGGCTCGGAGGTCTCGGCCCTCCTCGGGCGGATGCCGTCGGCGGTCGGCTACCAGCCGAATCTCGCCACCGAGATGGCCGCCCTCCAGGAGC
>DASUHU010000276.1:0-2080 GCA_036273395.1 Candidatus Limnocylindrales bacterium | reverse complement strand
ATGGGCGCTCCAATCGAAAGGTGAGCCCAATGCATCAGCTCGCTGCCTATCTGATCGCGGCGCAACAAGTCGATCGCCTTCGGCAGGCCGATCGTGACCGCCTGGCCCACGAGGTCCGGCACGCCCGCGAGCGCGCGGCCGCGGACGCTCGAGCCGCCCGTGGCGAGGCGCCCGACATCCTGGCCGGCCTCGACGGCCGGAGGGCCATCGCCCTCGTGGCGCTGGCCGTGAGCCGGGGAGCCGCCGGGGCGAGCCGGTTCGCGGCCGGCACGGCCCGGCGGATCGACCCGTGCCTGGACGAGGGCGCGATTCGACGAGCGGTCGGTTCGGCCGGCCGCTAGGCTTCCCCGCCATGCCAACCCCGAACGACCCCGCGCCGACGCTCGGCGGCGGGGTCGCTGCCGTTTCCTGGGGCCCCGATCGGATCGACACCTTCCGGCTCGGGCCGGATCGGCAGCTCATCCATCGCGCGTTCGCCCACGGCACGTGGCTCGCAGAGGAGCACCTCGGCGGCTCCCTGACGTCCGCGCCCGCGGTGACCTCGTGGGCCCCGGACAGGATGGAGATCTTCGCCGTCATGGCCGACGGCGAGCTGTGGGATCGCTACTGGGACGGGTCGGCTTGGCACGCCTGGGAGTCGCTCGGCGGCTCGCTCGATCCCGCGTCGACGCCGGCGGCGTCCTCGTGGTCCGCGGATCGCCTCGACGTCTGGGCCCGCGGCCGCGACGGCCGCCTCTGGCACCGGTTCTGGGACGGTACGCGCTGGGTTCCCTGGGAGCAGCTCGACTGATCCGCCCGAGCTGACGGGATCGCTTTCGCCCGGCGGTTGTCCACCGACCAGATAAGCGGCAGGTGAGCGGGCCTTCGTAACCTCGTCTCCGACGCCTCGTCCAACGACGTGCCCCGGCGGACGGGGCGTCGCTCATCCCATCCCGCCCCGGCTCGAGGCGCTCGTGGATTCCGTGACGCCGCCCTGGCGGGCATTCGATGCGGCCCCGTCAGAAGAGGGGCCTGACACTCCCGGGGCCGCTTCCCCGGCTGGTGCCGCTCGGACCCTGCCGGGACCGGCCGTCGTGGGCGGCATCCTCATCGCCCTGGTCGGGTTCGTGGCGGCGCTTGCGCTCGCCGTGTCGGGAACCGGGGGTTCGGTGGCGGTGGCCGGCGCGGACGGGATCGTCGAGAGCGCGCCCGTCGAGTCCTCACCGGCGGATCGCCCGCTGCTCGTGGTGGATGTTGCCGGCGCCGTGGCCCATCCCGGGGTGTATCGCCTCGCATCGGGGTCTCGCCTCGCGGACGCGATCGCCGCGGCCGGCGGCTATTCGCCGCGTGTCGCGGTCGATGTCGCCGGTCGCACGCTGAACCTCGCCGCGGTGGTCCAGGACGGACAGCTGATCGTCGTGCCATCGCGGGATGAGGCGGTCGCCTCCGCCGTGGGCGGGTCCTCGAGCGGGGGCGGGACGAGCGGCAGCGGCCCGGGCGGGTCGATCGAGCTCAACTCGGCCACCGCCGAGCAGCTCGACACGCTTCCTGGCATCGGGCCGGTCACGGCCGCGAAGATCATCGCGGCCCGAGCCGAGTCGCCGTTCCGGTCGGTCGACGACCTGCTGACGAGGAAGCTCGTGGGCCAGAAGACGTTCGACCAGATCAAGAGCCTCGTCACCGTTCGCTGACGTGGCCGCGGCGGTCCGCCTCGCCATCGGGGCAGCCGCCGCGGCCCTCCTCGGTGAGCTCGTGCCGCCCTCGCTCGTGCTGGCCGCGGCCTCCCTGCTGGGGGTCCTGGCGGGCAGCCTTCGAGCGCGGACACCCGCGCCGTCGCGGGTCGGCTGGACCGATCGGATCTCGCGCCTCGGGCCGGTTGCGCTCGGCGCGGGTCTCGTCGCGATCCGCCTGCTCCTGAATCTCGCGGGAGCGCCACCGATCGCACCCGCGCTGGGGACCGGGCCATGGGCGGCCGTGGTCGAGTCGGTCGGATCGGCGAACGGCTCGACGCGCCCGGCCGTGCTCGACATCCTGGCCACCGCACCGCCAGGCAGCGCGGGACCGCCGGCGGATGTCCGAGTCGCAGCCACGCTCCCGTGGT
>DASUHU010000275.1:0-18229 GCA_036273395.1 Candidatus Limnocylindrales bacterium | reverse complement strand
GAGCCCGATTTCGGCCACGAGGTGCAGCTGTCGATCCTGGTCGCAGTCGTGCTCCTCCTGATCTTCGGCCTGTCCGTGCCGCTCTCGATCCGGATCGCGCAGGCGGGGCCCGGCGCGCGCCTCCAGGGAGCTGAGGATGACGAGCTGTCCGAGGGCGCGACATCCGACGAGCCCTCACCCCCACGACCCCATCCGCTGCCGACCACCCTCCTGCTGCTCGGCGTCTCCGCGGCCGCCTCGGCCCTCGTCGCGGACTGGTTCGTCGAGGCCCTCCAGCCGACGATGGCCGCGCTCGGGATGAGCGAGGCGTTCGCCGGCCTGATCGTCGTCGCGCTCGCGGGCAATGCGGTGGAGAACCTCGCCGGGATCACGGCGGCATGGCGTCGGCGGGCCGACCTGGCCCTGAGCCTGATCCTCAACTCCGCGCTCCAGGTCGTGCTGTTCCTCGTCCCAGTGATCGTGCTGCTCAGCATCGTCGTGGCGCCCAGCCCGCTCACCGTCGTGCTGGATCCGCTCCTGCTCGGCACCCTGGCCGTGACCGCGATGCTGGTGTTCGCGATCGTGCTCGACGGCGAGGCCAACGCCCTCGAGGGCGCGATGCTCCTGGGCCTCTACCTGATCGTCGCGGCCGGGGTCTGGTTCGGGCCGGCCGTCGGCGCCTGAGCTCCCGCGGCCCGACCGGCCGCGGCACCCGGCGCGAGACCCGGTGAACCGTCGAGGCGTCGGCCCCTGACCCAGGCCAGCCGGACCATGTCGGGATGAGTCCGGTAGATGAGCCGGCTCATGACGTCCGCCGCCTCGACCTCGGCCGGGTCGTAGGGCAGCTCTCGCAGGGGAACCGTGAGTCGCGGATCGACGGCGATGAGGTCGGCCTCCTTGCCGGCCGCGAGCGAGCCGATCCGGTCGTCGAGGCCGAGCGCCGCCGCGCCCGCGAGCGTGCCCATCCGGAGCCAGTCGAGCGGGCCCAGGGTCGGTCGAGGATCGCCCTGGACGACGCGGAGTGCGGTCTGCACGTAGGCCCCGACGCGCATGACCGAGAAGATCGACTGGTCCGGGCCGCCCGCGACGTCGGACCCGAGGCCGATCGAGAGGCCGGCCTCGAGGTACCGCGCGAGCGGCATGACGCCCGATGCCAGGAAGAGGTTGGACGAGGGGCAGTGGGCCAGCCGCGTGCCGCTCTCCACGAGCCGAGCGAGCTCCCGATCCGAGAGGTGGATGCCGTGGGCCAGGACCGTCCTCGGCCCGAGCCCCCCGGCCCGGTCGTAGACATCGACGTAGTCGAGCGCCTCGGGGAACAGGCGCCGGACCTCCTCGACCTCGCCGGGATCCTCGGAGACGTGGGTCTGCCACCACGCGCCGGTCCTCGCGGCGAGGGCCGCGGACTCGCGGAGCATGTCCGGGCTGCACGAGACCGCGAAGCGCGGGGTCACCGCGTAGCCCAGGCGCCCGCCGTCGGCCCCGTGCCAGCGCTCGATGAGCTCGGCTGACTCCCGTACCGAGCGATCGAGGATCGTCGAGGGCTCGATGCCCTCGTCGTAGGTGATCCGATCCATCATCACCTTGCCGAGGATCGCCCGGATGCCGTGAGCCTCCGCGGCCCGGAACGCGCCCTCTGTCGAGGCCTTGAAGACCGCACCGTAGGCGAGGACCGTGGTCGTGCCCGCGGCCGCGAAGGCCCGAAACGCCGCGGGCGCGAGGCGCTCGGCGGCGTCCGCATCGTCGAACCGACGCTCCATCGGGAAGATGTACCGGTCGAGCCAGGTCAGGAGATCGAGGCCCGCGCCGAGCCCGGCGTTCGGGAGCTGGGGCAGGTGGGCGTGCAGGTCGACCATCCCCGGCAGGAGCACGAGCGGACGGAGGTCGAGGGCGTCGTCGCGTGCGCCCGGGGGTGCGGCCGCGTCCGCCGCCGAGCCCACCCACGCGATCCGCCCGCGCTCATCGACCACGAGCAGCCCATCGGGGTGATCGATCGAGCCACCGCCCGAGCCACCGCCCGAGCTGGGGCTGATGATCCGGGCCCGGAGGGCGAACGGCGGAGAGCCGAAGCGTTCCGACTCGGAGACCTGGGGCGCTGCCACGGCGTGACTCACGGTCGCGAACCCTACAACGCGACGGGCTCGGAACGCGGGCGCTGGCGCTGCCAAGATGGCGCGATGCAGGCGCTCGAGCTCCTGATCCACGGCGGGACGATCGTCGATGGCACTGGGGCGCCGGCGCGGGCCGGGAACGTCGGCGTGACGAGGCCCGATTCGGCGGGAATCCGGAGGCTCGTGCTGGACGGGGTCGACGCGGCGCTCGATGCCGCCGGCGGTTCGGCAGCCGCGGACCGAGTGATCGATGCGACCGGGCTGGTGGTCGCGCCGGGATTCATCGACCTGCACAGCCACTCGGGCCTGCTCCTGCTGCGCGATCGGGCCCACGAGCCCAAGGTCCGCCAGGGCGTCACGACCGAGGTCGTCGGCGTGGATGGCCTGTCCTACGCGCCGATGCGCCGTACCGAGGACCTCGACGCCCTGACCGAGATGAACGCCGGGCTCGACGGCGATCCACGGCCGGACGTCACGGTTGCCTGGCGCTCGGTCGGCGAGTACCTCGATCGGTTCGACGACGGCGTCGGCGTCAACGTCGCGATGCTCGTCGGGAACTCGGCCCTCCGGCTCGCGGCGATCGGCTGGACGGACCGACCCGCGGACGACGCGGCCCTCGTGGACATGCGGGCCATGCTCGCCGAGGCGATGGCCGATGGCGCGTGGGGGCTCTCGTCGGGGCTCGACTACCCGCCCGGTGCGTACGCGACCACGGGGGAGCTGGCGAATCTCACCCACGAGGCCGGCCGCCACGGCGGCTTCTACCACAGCCATGTGCGCTATCCCCTCGGGGACCGGTTCCTCGATCCGTTCCGCGAAGCGATCGAGATCGGGCGCCGCGGCGAGGCGCCCAGCCACATCACCCATTTCTACCATCGGGCCACGTTCCCGGGAACGCCGGAGCAGCTGCTCGCGCTCGTCGACGACGCTCGGGCGGAGGGCCTCGACGTCACGTTCGACGCCTACCCCTACGAGTGGGCGAGCACGCGGCTCCTGATCACGCTGCCGATCTGGGTCCAGGAGGGCGGTCCCGGGCCCACGAAGGAGCGGTTGGCGGACCCGGCCATCCGGGCCGCGATCCGCGGCGAGCTCCGCGACCGAGGGGTCCTGTACGCCGGAGCCGGTGGCATCGCCGACATCCGGCTCGGCGCGTTCGCACGTTCGGAGCACCGAGCCTTCGAGGGCCGGATGCTGGGCGAGGTCGGGGCCGAGCTCGGGCGGGATCTCGTCGAGGTCCTGTGCGATCTCCTGCTCGCCGAGGACCTCCGGCTCAATCAGGTGACGCCGGGCCCGCACATCGACGGGATCCGCCGGTTCTACCAGCACCCGGTCGCGATGGTTGGCACGGACTCCACCTTCGTCGCGGCGAAGCCGAGCCCCCGAACGTACGGCTCGTACCCGCGGATCCTCGGCCAGTTCGTCCGCGATGAGGGCGTCCTCTCGCTCGAGGCGGCGGTGGCGAAGATGACCTCGATGCCGGCCGCCAGGCTCGGCCTTCGGGAGCGCGGCTCGGTCGCCGAGGGTTTCGTCGCGGACCTCGTGCTGTTCGATCCGGCGAGGGTCCGGTCGAATGCCACGTACGAGAAGCCTCGGCAGCTCCCGGACGGGATCGAGTGGGTCCTCGTCAACGGCGCCGCGACGGTCGCGAACGGCGAGGCCACCGGCGCGCTTCCCGGGAGGTCGCTGCGGCGCGGGCATGACTGACGCGGGCACTCCCGAGCCGGCCTGAAGATTGGTAGGCTCGCGGCCAGTCGTCGCATGGGCCGCGTACGAAGGGGAGCCTGCCGCCGCGATGCCGACCCGAACCGCGACGCCGGCGATCGAGCCGGGCGCCGCGAGCGCGCTCCTCGTCCAGCCCGGGACCGTCACGACGGGTCGCGCCTCGACCCTGCCCCTCCGGCGCGAGGGTCCGGCGAAGCTGACGGGCGCGGCGAAGTACACCGACGACCTTGTCGTGCCGGGGGCGTGGTACGGCCTGACGATTCGCTCGACCGAGGCCCATGCCCGCCTCCTGGCCATCGAGCCTGACCCGGACGTCGACTGGTCGACGGTGGTCGTCGCCACCGCCGCTGATATCCCGGGCGAGAACATCGTGAGCCTCATCAAGGACGACCAGCCGCTCCTCGTGCCGGTCGGGGGCGAGATCCAGCACCACGCCGAGCCCGTCGCGCTCCTGGCCGCACCGGACCGCGAGACGCTCCGGGCCCTGAAGGGCCGTATCCGCCTCGTGACCGAGCCCCTCCCACCGGTCTTCGACCCCGAGCAGTCCGAGCACCCCTTCGCCCACTACGAGATCCGGACCGGGGAGGACGCCGCGCTCGAGGCAGCCTTCGCGAGCGCGGACCTCGTCCTCGAGGGGGAGTACCGGGTGGGGCACCAGGAGCAGCTGTACATCGAGAACCAGGCGATGATCGCGGTGCCCGGTGAGGCCGGCGGCGTCGTCATCCACGGCTCGATGCAGTGCCCGTACTACATCCACGAGGCGATGCAGCGGGCCCTCGGGATGAACGCCATCCAGGCCCGCGTGATCCAGGAAGAGACCGGCGGCGGCTTCGGGGGCAAGGAGGAGTACCCCTCCATGGTCGCCCTCCACGCCGCGGTCCTCGCCCTCAAGTGCCGACGCCCGGTCCGGATGATCTACGACCGCCACGAGGACCTCGTCGCGACGACGAAGCGCCACCCGGCGGTCGTCCGGCATCGGACCGGCGTCCGGCGCGATGGGACGCTCGTCGCCCAGGACATCGAGGTCGTCATGGACGGCGGGGCCTACTGCACGCTGACCCCGGTGGTCCTGTCGCGAGGGGCGATCCACGCCGGCGGGCCCTACCGCTGTCCGAATGTCCGGATCCGGGCCACCGCCACGCGGACGAACACGCCGCCGAACGGGGCGTTCCGGGGATTCGGGGCGCCGCAGACCGAGTTCGCCGCGGAGACGCAGCTCAATCGGATCGCGGAGGCGCTCGGCCTGAGCCCGGCGGAGATCCGGCGCCGGAACGCCTACCGGGTCGGCGACGTGACGCCGACCGGCCAGGTCCTGAACGAAAGCGTCGCCGCGGAGGAGGTCCTGCGGCTCGCGCTCGAGACGAGCGGCTTCGAGGCGGCCCGCGCGGAGACCTTGCGGCGCGCGCGGGAGCGGGAGGGCTCCGGCACGATCCCCTCCGGCGCGCTCCGGACCACGCCCCAGCGCATCGCGGGTGGAGTCGGGCTCGCGCTCGCGTGGCACGGGGCCGGCTTCACGGGCAGCGGCGAGGTCCACCTCGCCTCGGTCGCCTCGGTCGAGCTCTCGGCCGACGGCCGGATCCGCGTCCTGACCGCCCAGACCGAGATGGGCCAGGGCACCAAGACGATCTTCCCGCTCATGGTCGCCGCGGAGCTGGGGGTCGCCGTGGAGGATGTCGAGTACGCCGGCCAGGACACGGCCGAGGTTCCGAACTCCGGCCCGACCGTGGCGAGCCGGACCGCCATGGTCGTCGGCGGCCTCTGCATCCAGGCCGCGAGGCGCCTGAAGACCGAGGTCGAGGGCCGCAACGGCGGCCGGCCCTTCGCCGAGGTCCATGCCGCGGACGCCGCGGAGCACGGCGCGACCCGAATCGATCAGCGCTTCGAGCCCTATCCCGGCGTCGGCTTCGACGACGACACCTACCGCGGCGACGCCTACCCGGCCTACGGCTGGGCGGCTGCGGTGGCGAGCGTCGACGTCGATCTCGACACCGGTGAGGTGGCGGTCCACGACGTCGTGGCCGTCGATGACGTCGGATCGGTCATCCACCAGGTCCTGTGCGAGGGCCAGGTCGAGGGCGGAACCCTGCAGGCCGTGGGCTACGCCACGATCGAGGAGATCAAGCTCCGCGACGGGCGCTACCTCAACGATCGTCTCGCGACGTACCTGATCCCGACCGCGCTCGACGCGCCGCGGATCCACACGATCCTCGTCGAGGCGCCGTACAGCGGGTCGCCGCACGGGGCCAAGGGCGTCGGGGAGCTGCCGATGGACGTCGGGGCGCCGGCAGTGGTGGCCGCGATCCACGACGCGGTCGGGGCCTGGATCACCGAGCTGCCGGCGACGCCGGAGCGGATCCTCGCCGCGATGCACGGCACGCCATCGAGCGGCCGCGCCGTGGGCCCGGGCCGGGCCGCATGAGCTTCCGGTTCCTCGTGAACGGCGCGCCGGCCGAGGTCGAGGTGCCGGGGATGCGCCGGCTCCTGGACGTCCTGCGCGAGGACCTCGGGCTCACCGGGACGAAGGAGGGCTGCGGCGAGGGCGAGTGCGGGGCGTGCTCGGTCATCCTCGACGGCCAGGTGGTGGATGCCTGCCTCGTCCCGATCTGCCAGGTCGACGGCCGGATCGTGCGGACGGTCGAGGGACTGTCGCTCGCGGCCCGGCATCGCGGGGAGCTCGACGCCCTCCAGGAGTCGTTCCTGGAGCATGGCGCGGCCCAGTGCGGGATCTGCACGCCCGGGATGCTCATGGCCGCGCGGGCCTACCTCGACGCGGGCGGCCCGTCCGACGAGGGCGCGGTCCGCGAGGCGATTGCCGGGAATCTCTGCCGCTGCACCGGCTACACGAAGATCGTCGAGGCGATCCAGGCGGTCATCCATGTCGATTGACCCGGGTGCGAACCCCGCCCGACGCTCCGACCGGAGCGGCTGATGCCGGCCGAGCCGCCGATCGACCTGCCGGGCCACCTCTTCGAGGCCTACGAGCTGCTCGCGACCGCCAACGCCGCGGGCACGCCGGCCGTCCCGATCGCCGGCGGCACGGACGTGATGGTCCAGATCACCGGCGAGCTCCGGGAGCCGCCCCTCCGGATGCTCGACCTCTCGCGGGTCGAGGCGCTCCGGGGCATCGCGATCGAGGACGGCCGGCTCGTGCTCGGCGCCCGCACCACGTACACGGAGATTCGCCGCTCGGCGCTCTGTCGCGAGCACCTGCCGGTGCTCGTCGAGGCAGCGGCGACGATCGGCGCGTCGCAGATCCAGAACCGCGGCACGATCGGCGGGAATCTCGCCAATGCCTCTCCCGCGGGCGACACGCTGCCGATCCTGCTCGCCACCGACGCGACGATCCTGGTCGGCGGCCAGCGGGGCGAGCGCGAGATCCCCGCGATCGAGTTCTTCACGGGCTACCGCGAGACGGCGCTGGCGCCGGATGAGCTGATCCTGCAGGTCGGGTTCCCGCTCCCGAAGGGTCGGGAGGTCAGGTTCCGCAAGGTCGGGACCCGCCGGGCCCAGGCGATCAGCAAGGTCGTCGTGGCGCTGGCCTGGCAGGAAGGTGCCGGCGGCACGTGGCGCGACGTTCGGCTCGCGCTGGGCTCGGTTGCCGCGACGCCGATCCGGGCCCGCGGGACCGAGGGGATCCTGGAGGGCGCGCTGCCGACGCCCGAGGTCGCGGACCGTGCCGCGGAGACGCTCGCTGGCGAGCTGTCACCGATCGACGACGTGCGCTCCACGGCCGAATACCGGCGCGTGGTCGCGGCTCGCGTCGTCCATCGCCTGCTCCGCGAGGCCGGCGGCTGGTGACGCGCGAGCGGCTCGAGGGCATCGCCGCGGTCAACGCCGCACCGGCGGGGACCACCCTGCTCGGTCCGCTCTTCGAGGATTCACCCCGCTTCCTGGAACGGCTCCTCGCGGCGCGGCCGTTCGAGAGCTGGGACGCATTGTGGGCGCGGGCTCGGGAGATCGCCCATGCGATGCCCGAGGACGAGCAGATCGAGCTCCTGAACGCCCATCCCCGCCTCGGGGCGCCGCGGGACCGCGTGTCGGCCCTGAGCGCCCGCGAGCAGGGCTACGACCGGCCGGCCGGCGAGGGAGCGATCGCCGGGCCGGCCGGCGAGGCCGCGATCGGCGGGCCGTCGCCCGCAACCGCCGGCCGGCTGGCGGAGCTCAATGACGCCTACGAAGCGCGATTCGGCTTCCGGTACTGTGTGTTCGTGGCCGGTCGACCGCTCGAGGCACTCCTGCCGGACTTCGAGGCGGCGCTCGCCGCCGACCGCGACTCGGAGCTCCATCGCGGGCTCGATGCCGTCGTCGACATCGCCCGCGCCCGCAACGGCGCCATCACGACCGCCGGGCTCGATCGAGGAGGCGCATGAGCTACGAGCTGTCCGACAACCGCTATGGCAAGGCCCGGATCCGGCTCGTCACGGTCAAGCGCGACGGCGCGACCCATCACCTCCGCGACCTGACGGTCGAGGTCACGCTCGAGGGCGACTTCGAGGCGGCGCATGTCGCGGGCGAGAACGCCAACGTCGTCGCGACCGACACGATGAAGAACACCGTCTACGTCCTCGCCAGGGACAACCTCGACGGGACCCCCGAGGCGTTCGCGAGGTCCGTCGCGATCCACTTCGCCGCCTTCAGGCAGGTCGACACGGCGATCGTCTCGGTTCAGGCCCATCGCTGGCTGCGGGTCGATACCCCCTCGGGTCCGTCGGGCTCGGCGTTCGTCCGAGGCGGCTCGGGCACGAGGACGGCTCGCGTCCGTGCGAGCCGGGATGCGCTCGAGATCGAGGCGGGCATCGAGGACCTCATCGTCATGAAGACCTCGGGCTCGGCGTTCGTCGGCTTCGAGCGCGACGCCTACACGACGCTCGCCGAGGCGACCGACCGGCTCATGGCCACGAAGGTCACCGCGACCTGGGGCTACGACCGCGACGCGGCGGTCGATGGTTTCGACTTCGATGCCGCCCACGAGCGCGCCGTGGAGCGACTGATGGCGACCTTCGCCGAGCACCACAGCGCATCGGTCCAGCATTCGATCTGGGTCCTGGCCGAGGCGATGCTCGACGCCGATCCGGCGATCGACTGGGTTCGAATGATCCTCCCGAACCTTCACCATTGGACCGTCGACCTGGCGCCGTTCGGGCTCGACAATCCGGGCGAGGTCTTTGTCGCGACGACCGAGCCGCATGGCCTCATCGACGCAACGGTTCGACGCCGATCCTGAGCCGCCCCATGTCGACCTACGACCTGTCCATGCTGACCGCGCGACCGGCGCCGGCGATGCCCGATGGCGTCGAGATCGAGAGCGTCCCGGCCGCGGCCGCCGATGTCATCCTCACGAACGAGGCGCTCGGCTTCCTGCGCGACCTCGAGCGGACCTTCCGCGAGCGCCGTGCCCAGATCCTGCGGGCGCGGTCCGAGCGCCAGGCCGGGATCGACGCCGGGCGCGAGCGGCTCGGGCTGCGCGACGACACGGGGTCGGTCAGGGTCGATCCCGAGTGGCGCGTCGCGGAGTCGCCGCCCGACCTCCTCGATCGGCGGGTCGAGATCACGGGTCCGGCCGAGGCCAAGATGATGATCAATGCCCTGAACTCGGGCGCGAAGGTCTTCATGGCCGATTTCGAGGACGCCCTCTCGCCGACCTGGGAGAACGTCGTCAGCGGCCAGGCCGCGGTTCGAGCGGCCGTTCGCGGAACGCTCGCCTACGACTCGCCCGAGGGCAAGGCCTATCGACTCAAGGCCGATGGCTCGGTCGCCACGCTGCTCGTCCGCCCGCGGGGCTGGCACCTGCCCGAATCGCACGTCCAGGTCGACGGCGAGCCGATGTCGGCCAGCCTCTTCGATGCCGGGCTGTACCTGTTCCACAACGCCGCGGAGCGGCTCGCCCGGGGGACCGGCCCGTACGTCTACCTGCCAAAGCTCCAGTCGCACCTCGAGGCCCGGCTCTGGAACGACGTGTTCGTGTGGGCCCAGTCCGCGCTCGGGATCCCGAATGGCTCGGTCCGCGCGACCGTGCTCATCGAGACGCTCCCGGCGGCGTTCGAGATGGAGGAGATCCTGTACGAGCTGCGGGACCACGCCTCGGGTCTCAACGCCGGCCGCAGGGACTACCTGTTCTCGTGCATCAAGACGTTCCGCACGCCCGCGGCGGCCACCGCCTCAGGTCTCCCGGGCGGCTCGGCGCCCGTGTTCCCGGATCGCTCCCAGGTCACGATGACCGTGCCGTTCATGCGGGCCTACACGGACCGGCTCGTCCTGACCTGCCACCGCCGCGGCGCCCACGCGATCGGCGGCATGGCCGCGTACATCCCGTCGCGGCGCGACCCGGAGGTCAACGAGCGAGCCCTCGCGAAGGTCCTCGAGGACAAGGATCGCGAGTCCGGCGACGGGTTCGATGGCACCTGGGTCGCGCATCCCGATCTCGTCCCGGTGGCCAGGGAGGCCTTCGACGCAGTCCTCGGCGAGCGCCCGAACCAGCGTGACGCCCGGGTGGCAGACGCGGCCCTCGGGAGCGAGATTCGGCAGGACCCGGCGAAGCTCCTCGACTTCACGGTTCCGGGCGGTCGGATCACGGTCGACGGCGTCCGGCTCGACGTCTCCGTCGGGCTCCGCTACCTGAACTCGTGGCTCATGGGGACGGGCGCGGCCGCGATCAACGACCTCATGGAGGACGCGGCCACGGCGGAGATCTCGCGCTCGCAGCTGTGGCAGTGGCGGACGCGGGAGGTGGCGCTCGACGACGGCTCGACGTTCGATGCCGCTCGCTACCAGAAGATCCATGACGAGGAGCTCTGGCCGATCGCCGACGGCTGCACGGACCAGGATCGGTCCCGCCTCCGCGACGCCGCCGAGCTGCTCGACCGACTCGTCCTCGAGGACGACTTCACCGAATTCCTGACCGTGCCGGCGTACCCGCTCCTCGACTGAGCCCCGGCTCGGAGCCCGGCCTGGACGCCAGGGTGCGCTGCCGCTTGCGTCCGTGAACGATGCTGGCACCATGAGCCAGCCAATCCTCCAGGCGCCGCCAACCGGCCAGTCCACGTGGCTCGGGCGGGCATTCGAGGTCTACCGCCAGACGACCGCCTCACGCGCCGCGGTCGGGCTCGTCGCCGCGAACCTCGTGCCACTCGCCGGCGTGCTGTTCCTGGGCTGGTCGCTCTGGACGATCCTCGCGATCTACTGGGTCGAGAACGGGATCGTCGGGCTCTGGAACATCCCGAAGATCCTTCTCGCCGAGGGGACGTTCCTGCCGGGACGCCTTGGCGTCGGTTACCGGAGCTGGGCGGTCAACCCGATGCCGCCCGCCGGCCGCGCGGCCATGGCCGTGTTCTTTCTCGTTCACTACGGCCTGTTCTGGCTGGTCCACGGCGTGTTCGTGCTCGTCCTCCCGTCCTTCGTCGGCCTCGGGAGCCTCGCCGCGACGGGTCCGACCGTCGGGCCGTTCCTGGGCGACGACTTCGGACCGCTCGTCGGCGTCCCCTCGGCCGCGCTCGGGCCGCTTGACCCGCTTGGCTCGCTGGGCCCGTTCGGA
Organism: Candidatus Limnocylindrales bacterium; assembly: GCA_036273395.1. Taxonomy (GTDB): domain Bacteria; phylum Chloroflexota; class Limnocylindria; order Limnocylindrales; family CSP1-4; genus UBA5189. The sequence goes on along the minus strand of DASUHU010000275.1, from coordinate 6,889 downwards.
GTCCTCGACTGGTCGGCGGTCATCTGGGCGGCAGCGGCCCTGTTCCTGAGCCATGGAGCGTCCTTCTTCCTGAACTACCTCGGCCGCGGTGAGTACCGGACGCAGACCGCGGCGGCCCAGGTCTTCGCGCCGTACGGCCGCCTGGTCGTGCTCCACGTGACGATCGTGGTGGGTGGCTTCGCGATCGCCTTCCTCGGCGCGCCGATCGTCCTCCTCGTGATCCTCGTCGTGCTCAAGACGCTGCTCGACCTGCGCCTCCACCTTCGCGAGCACGGAGCGTGAGCCAGGCGCGGACGGCGTTCTACGAAGCCGACACACTGGGCACCCTGACCTACGACGCCCTCGCGGCGAGCTCGATCCCGGGCAGCTCGGTCGAGGGCGACATCGACTTCTACCGTGAATTGGCTACCGAGACCGGCGGACCGATCCTCGAGGTCGGCTGCGGCACGGGCCGGGTCGCCACGGCACTCGCCGCCGACGGTCACGAGGTCGTCGGCGTCGACGTCTCGGTGCCGATGCTGCGGCTCGCCGAGCGGCGGCGAGCGACGCTGCCCGAGGACGTCGCGGCGCGCCTCTCGTACCGGGAAGGGAACATCGCGACGCTCGCCCTCGGGCGCGCATTCCCGCTCGTCATCACGCCGTCGCGAGTCTTCCAGTTCATGCTCACGACCGACGCGCAGCGCCAGGCGCTGGCGGCGCTGCGGGCTCATCTCCGGCCCGACGGCCGGCTCGTCCTCGACCTGTTCGATCCGCTGCTCGACTTCGTCGTGCCGAGGCCCGCCGCGGGCGCGCGCCACGGCGAGGTGGTCGACCCGGCGACTGGCCATCGCGTCACCTGGGAGGTTTCGGCGTCGTACCCGGATCCCGCCCGGCAGCTCATCGTCGAGGACTGGACGTTCGCCGAGATCGATGCGTCCGGCTCGGTCCTCGCGACCGACACGGAGCGCCTGACGCTCCGCTGGTCCCTCCGGAGCGAGATGCGGCTGCTGTTCGAGCTGGCCGGCCTCGAGGTGGTCGCCGAGTACGGCGACTTCAAGGGCGGCCCGCCGGCCTACGGCCGCGAGCAGGTCTGGGTCCTGCGTCGCGCCAAAGGCTAGGTCCCGGTCACGCCTCGATCGGGCCTCGCTCGACGAACCGGCCGGATCCGCGCTTCCCCACGAACCCGCCGTTGCGGATGACCGGGCGACCTCGAACGAAGACCGATCGAACGGCGCCGGTGACGTCGAGGCCCTCGTATGGCGTGTAGTCGCTCGTGTGATGGAGGTCGGCGGCGTGGACGGTCCGGGTGGCTGACGGGTCGAAGAGCACGAGGTCGGCATCCCGGCCGACCTCGATCGCGCCCTTGCGCGTCAGGCCGAACAGCCGGGCGGGTGTGGTCGCGATGAGATCGACCAGGCGTTCGAGCGAGAGCCGATCCTTCGCGACGCCCTCGGAATAGGCGACCGTCAGAAGGGTCTCGATACCCGGGCCGCCGTTGCTGATCCGATCGAACGGGACGCCGCGGATCGCCGCGGCCTTCTCGCGATCGAGGCGATCGGGCACGTGGTCCGTCGCGATGACGTCGAGGTCGCCGCTCGCGAGACCTCGCCAGAGGGCGTCCTGATCGCCGAGCGACCGGAGCGGGGGAGAGATGACGGCGCCGGCGACGACCGCGGGATCGGGGTCGTCGTAGCGGCTCGAGGTGAGCGCCAGGTAGTGCGGGCAGGTTTCCGCGTGGGCCCGCAGGCCCTCGGCGCGCGCCTCGGCGACGTGCCGCAGCGCGGCCGCGCACGACAGGTGGACGACGTGGACCGGCGCATCCGCTGCCCGCGCGAACGCCATGACCCGCTGCGTGGCCACCGCCTCGGCTTCCGTGGAGCGCGTGGCGGCGTGGAACGCCGGCGCCGTGTCGCCTCTCGCCAGCGCGTCCGCCACCGCCGTGTCGATCAGGACCGGGTCCTCGCAGTGGACCTGGAGCATCCCGCCACGCCGGCCGAGGGCTCGCATCGCCTCGAACAGCCGCCGATCGTCGAGCCGGAAGTCGAAGACCATGAAGGCCTTCGCGGTCGGGACGCCCTCGTCGATGATCGCCGGAAGCTCGTCGAGGAGGCGCTCCATCCGGCCGCTGATCGCCAGGCTCGGCGCGAAATCGACCGCGGAGTCGTCCGCGGTTGCAGCCCGGAACTGGCGAAGGCCGGTCAGGAGCGAACGCTCGGCCTCGGGCGACGAGCCGGTGCCGGGGTTGTTGAAGGCCAGGAACGTCGTCGTCCCGCCGAAGGCGGCCGCGACGGAGTCCTGGAAGAACCGATCGGGTTCCTCCTCCGTCCCGACGCGCGTGTGGGTATGGACGTCGACCGCCCCCGGCAGGACGAGCAGCCCGTCGGCGTCGACGACCTCGACGTCGTGGTCGGCCGTCTTGGCCGACAGGTCGGCCTCGACGGCGGCGATCGCCTCGTCCTCAACGAGGACATCCGCCCGGCGCGAGCCCGCCCTCGTCACGACGGTCCCGCCGAGGACGAGCAGGGTGGTCACAGGACGGGCGTGGTCGGGGCGGCCGGACGAGCGCAAGCCGAGGCCGCCCCGAGGCGACGGGCTCCAGAGCCAACCGCGTCGATCTCATACCTGGAGAGACCCTGGGCGATCGGCCATACCCCGCAGGTATGAAACTCAGCCATTCGAGCCCTGAGCGAGGCTCCCGCGACCGATTTCATCCCTCCCGGGTATGGGGCCGAGCGTGGCCCATGGCCGCGCGATTCGCCAATGGTCGAGCTTCATACACCTGGCGTATGACCCGGCGGGGCTCACTCGACCTCGCGGATCCGGATGCGCTGCGCGCCCTCCCAGAGCGTTCGACGTCCGACCTCTCGCAGTCGGTCCTGCCAGCCGTCATCGGGCTCGATCGTGGCGAAGTGGTTGGCGGCGAGCTGGCCGACCTTCGAGGACGTCGTGCAGGCGCCGTACGGGAAGAAGATCTCGCACTCGCTGATGCCGCCCGGGTACATCGCGAGCTGGCCCGGCGCCGGGTGGGAGCTGTGGTTCTCGTAGTCGATCCCGGGCCGGAAGTCACCGTACGGGATCCACGTGGACTCGCCCGACCAGCGGCAGTGAATGAGCTTCGAGTCGATCGGCAGCATCCGCCTGATCGCCTCGATCGTCCGGGGCGCGGCGGTCTCCCAGCGCGCGGCGAAGCGGAGGTCGGCGACCTCGATCTCGAGATGGCTCACTGCCGCCAGCATACGGGCCGGCGGCCGTGGTCAGGCGGCGAACGGGCCAGCAGGTGGCGATCAGGCCGTGCGGCTCGAACAGGCCGTGAGGCTCGAACAGTCCGTCAGGCCGCACTCCCCACCTTCGTGGCCGTCCCCGCGCCGAACCGCTCGAGGATCTCGCGATGGATGTCGAGGAGTCGCGGAACATCCTCGCGCTCGACCCGGCCCATCCCGCACTCGGTGCAGATGCCCCAGGCCGGGCCGCCGCCGCGACCCTGGCCGGCGAGGTGCTCGTCGATCAGGGCGATCTGCTCCGCGGTCGTGCCCGGCGCCTGCGCGTCGGGGTCGTACGGCACGAGCGAGAAGTAGAGCTGGGTGACGTCGTCGACGCGGAGTCTTCGAAGTGGCTCGAAGTACGAGGCGTCGCGGACGTCCTGCGGCACGGTGAACGCGAACCACGTGACCGGTCGATGGGCCGCCGAGGTCAGGGCGTTGACGACGCGAACCTGGGTCTCGAGCGAATCTGGCTGCCGGAAGTGGCGGTGCTGGTAGTCGCCGTAGCAGAGGTGGAGCCCGACCGGCACGTCCTCCGGGACGTGGTCGACGAGCCTCGCGAGCCGCTCGACGATGCCGTCGAAGCGCTGGTCCGAGGTGGCTCCGAAGTCGGCCTCCAGGATCCCGAACTCGACCGCGACGTCCCACTGGACCGCGACCTCGTCGTGCGGGATCGTCCCGAGGAGCCGGTCGAGGTCGGCCAGGAGGGCTCCCTCGTACGAGGCCTCGAGCGCGTCCTGGTCCTCGTCGACGACCCAGGCGTTGATGCTCGCCAGCGGTGTCGGGTACTCGACCTGGAACCGGGCGCCGGGCCTGATCAGGCCCTCGTCTCGGAGCCGTCGGAACGTCCCGTACGAGGCGAGATACGCGTCGGCGTAGCCGAGGTTCGGCCAGGTGACGGCATCCGGCGGCGTGTCAGCGGTCAGGCGGACCTTCGGCATCTCCTTGTAACCGGGCGCATCGAGGTCCTGGGCCGCGGCCCGCTCGAGGCCGGGCGTCTGCCAGAACTTCTGGAGCTGGAAGAAGATCCAGTTGCCTCGATCCCCGGTCTCGCCGTCGGGGATCCGCCGAACGCCTTCCGCGATCCGTGTCGAGATCTCGCGAAAGACGGTCTCGGCATCGGGCAGGTTGACGCTGCCGTTGAAGTGGACACCGGTGGGTGGCATGACGAGCCTCCGCTCCTATCGAACCTGGCAGGGGCACCGAGTCCGTCGTGAGGGCGATCGGTCGGTTGCCGGGCCGTCAACGAGCCAGGGCTCTCGGGCCACTCGGGATAGGCGCCGCGTCGCGGCGAGGTCAGCCTAGCCCGGAGCGTTACAGTGCCGGTCGCTGGCGTCGGGTTCGGCATCGCAGCTGCATGACGCCCGGACCAGGGGAAGGGCGCGAAGCACGGGAGGCGTGGTGGCCAGGGACGGTGGCCGGATGGCGAGCGATGGCGGCGCACGTGCGGCGACCGGCACCGACGGGTCAGCCGCACCCACGATCTCGACGCACGTCCTCGACACCGGCTCCGGGCGACCCGCGGCCGGCGTGCACGTCACGCTGTCCCGGCTCGCCGACGACGGCCGGCCGATCCGGATGACCCAGGCCCTGACCGACGAGGACGGGCGCGTCCGCGATCTCCTCGAGCGACCGCTGACGGCCGGCGTCTACCGCCTCGAGTTCAACCCGGCGGGACGCGGCGGCACGAGTGCCAGTGACGGGTTCTTCGAGCGGGTGGCCCTGGACTTCCGGGTGGCGGATGTGACCCGGTCCTACCACGTCCCGCTCCTGCTCGCGCCGTTCGCGATCAGCTCGTATCGAGGGTCCTGAGCCCGCGTCCGCGACGTCTGGCACGTTCCCAGCCCGGCCGCTCGCGCTGTGACAGCAGAGCTGGCAACGGGCCGGTGCATCGTCCGTCGCGTGGAAGCCCGCATCGTCACGTTCCCCGGCAGCTCGGAGAGCCGCGTCCGCCTCGACGGCGAGCGCGTCCTCGTCGATCGACTCGTCCTGGCCGACGGCCAGGCCGCGGCGTGGCTCGGCGCGCAGCCGATGGATGACCACGCGCTCCTTGTCGAGCGTGCGCTCAAGATCGGGCTGACCGCGCTCCAGAGCGTCGGCGTGACCGTGAACATGGATGCGGTCCGATCCGAGTTCGAGCGGTTCGCCGACCAGAGCCGCGCCGCGAACGAGGCGGCGGCCAAGGCCCTTGAGCAGGTCCTGCGCTCGAACTTCGCGGACGATGACGGGCGATTGCCTCGAACCCTCGAGACGTTCCTCGGCGATCGCGGCAAGCTTCGGACGATGGTCGACGAGCTGTTCGACCCGAAGCGGCGCGACTCGGCGATCGGGCGCATCGGCGGCATGCTCGAGCAGTACTTCGACGGCGACGGCTCGCGCCTCGCTCTGCTCCTCGATCCCACCCGGCTCGGCTCGCCGCTCTACCAGTTCCGCCTCGAGATGGAGCAGGGCTTCACGGCCCTGCAGGAACGGCTCGTCGCGCTCGAGGCCGCGCAGAAGGCGCGCGGCGAGGAGCGGGCGAGGTCGGCAGCCAAGGGCGCGGACTTCGAGGACCTCCTGGAGAGCCTGCTCGGTGAGATCGCTCGCGGGGCGAACGACCTGCTCGAGCGGACCGGGACCGAATCCGGCAACGACGGCCGGTCGAAGAAGGGCGACTTCGTCCTGACCATCGACCCGGCCGTCAGCCCCGGCTGCGAGCTCCGCGTCGTGATCGAGGCCAAGGATCGCCAGGTCTCGGGCCGCGAGATGCGCGAGGAGCTGCGAGCCGCGAAGACCAATCGGGACGCGGCGGTCGCGCTGGTCGTGTTCTCGCCGGCGCACGCTCCCTCGGGAATCGCGCCATTCGACGTTCGGGCCGGCGACGTCTACGCGGTGATCGATCCCGCGGATCCGGACTCCGAGACCCTCCGGGCGGCCGTCAAGCTGGCCCGTCTCCTCGCCGTCGCATCGCGGCGCGAGCACGAGGCCGAGGTGGACCTCGCGGCGGTCGCGCACGCGCTGGACCAGATTCGCGCGACGCTTGACTCGATCCGCGGCCTCAAGACACAGCTCACGAGCATCAGCACCACCTCGACCGGGGTGTCGATGGCCCTCGACAAGCTTCGGGAGGCCATCGGCGGCTGGATCGCGAGCGCGGAGAAGGAACTCACAACCCCGGGTCGTTGAGCGACGGCGGCCGCGGTGGGCTGCACGCGTCGGCTCGCCCGGCGCTCGTACGGCGTACGAACGTAGGGCTGGCGTCGCGGCCGAGCGGGCTCATGATCCGAGCGTGATCCGTCGGACTGTGGCCGCACTCCTTTGGCTGCTCGCCGGCTGGACGACGGGTGGGCTCGCCGCCTACGTCCTGGGCCTGCCCGCGATCACCGCCCCGGCCCTCGGTCTCGCCGCCGGGCTGTTCGTCGGGTGGGACCCGATGCACCTCCTCTGGGCGGTGCGACCCGACCGCACGCGGATCCGGCGCCGGATCGCCGACCTCGAGCGCGTCCCAGCCGACGCCTCGAACCCCGCCCTCCGCGCTCAGGCCGAAGCCGCTACGGACTGAGCTCGGCCGGTCCCGGCGCCAACGGCGCAACCGCGGTCCTCGACGGCGGCGTCCTGTCCCATCCGTGACATGGATCGACCCCGGCCCGTGCGCCCGATCCGTTGCCAGC
>DASUHU010000274.1:0-8167 GCA_036273395.1 Candidatus Limnocylindrales bacterium | reverse complement strand
CGCCGCCGAGACGCCGGAGCCGTCGAGCGGCACGTAGGGACCGTCGTAGGTCACGGTCGTCGAGGCGGCCGTGTAGAAGAACGTCAGGAAGACGCCGGTCGCGACGAGGATCACGAGGCAGAACAGCGCGACCTCGCCGAGCAGGAACGTCCAATGGTCGGGGAAGACCTTGCGGAGGCTCGTCCGGACGATGTCCCCCACCCCGGTCCGGCTGTCCAGCCAGGCCGCGAGGCGCTCGAGCTCGGTCGGCTTGTCGGCGCCCGCATCCGTGCCGCCTTCGCCTCGCGACGGACCGCTCACGAGGCGCCCTCCGAGTGCAGCCGGATGTCCCAGAAGCTCGGGCCCACCGGACCGCTGAAGTCGCCCTGAGCCACGAACGTCCCGTCCGGTCCGAGGCTGATCGGGAGCTGCGGCAGGGGCCGGGCGGCCGGCCCGAAGACCGGCGTCGCGCCATCGAGGACGTCGAAGGTCGACTGGTGGCAGGGGCAGAGCAGCCGGTGCTCCTGGGCCCGGTACAGCCCGACCGGGCAGCCGGCGTGGGTGCAGACCTTCGAGTAGCAGACGAAGCCCTGCGGGGCCCAATCCCCACGATCGGGCGGGAGGTCCAGGAGCGACGGATCGACGTGGACGAGGACGGCCTGGCCGTCCGCGGAGCCCGGGAGGCCCTCCGGGAACACGGTCACGACGCCATCGAGCGGGAGGTTCGCGGCGTTGACCGGCTGGCCGTCGACACCCACGAGCCGGAGCCCGCGACGCCACGGGGTCTGGAACAACGATTCGCCGGGCCCCGGCCCGAGTGACAGGACCGGGATCGCGAGCGCCGCGGCCAGGCCCGCGAACGCCGCCCCGAGGGCCCGGATCAGCAGCGTTCGGCGGGTGATCGCGGCTTCGGCGGCGGCCTGGCCGGCATCCTCGGGCGACGATGCCTCGACGGCCTCCTGGGTCGGATCCTCGGGCGGGAGGTGGTGCCGCGGCTCGACCGTTACGTCGTTCGGGAGCAGCCACTGGGCCCACAGGACGATCCCGGCCCCGATGCCCCCGAGGCAGACCGTGAGGAGGAGCCCCTCGAGCTGGGTCTGGCCGCCCATCGCGTACAGGACCAGGAGGACGACGCCGGCGACCGCCGCGAGCCCGAAGATCGAGGCGATGAGGCGTTCGCGGCGGGCCTCGCCCGCCGTCTCGCGCCGAGGCTGGGTCATCCCCGCTCCCGCTGCCGGATCCCGATCCAGCGAGCGATGAGGAGCAGGAGGATCAGGGCCACGCCCGCGACGAACCCCTCGGTCACGGGACCGACGGCGGGTGCCGTCGCGCCGCCGGGATGCGGCTCGGACTTGAGATACGTGACGTAGCCGGCGAGCGCGTTGAGCTGATCGGGGCTGAACGAGAACTTCGGCATCTGCCCGGGCCCGGAGAGCACGGCCTCGCCGATCTCCTCAGGATCGGCCTGGTCGAGCGGCGGCGCGACGAACCCGCCGCCCACCGCTCCGCCTCCCGCGGCCGGACCGTGACAGGCGGCGCAGTTGGCCACGAACAGCTCGCGTCCGTGGGCGATGTCGGCGCCCTGGATGACCACGCTCGGGATCGGAGCGCCGCCGCTCCCGAGGCTCGTGACGTAGGCCACGAGCGCCTGGATCTCGGCGTCGCTGTACCGGACCTCGCCGCGCTGCATCTGGACCTGGCTGTTGCCGGAGGGTGGCATCCGGCCCGTTCTCAGGACGAAGTCGACGAGCGCCGCGCCGGCGGTCGTGATGTCAGGAGCGAGGGAGGTGCCCGAGCCCTGCATGCCGTGGCACGAGGCGCAGCTCTGGCTGAAGAGCGCCTCGCCCTGGGCCGCCAGGTCCGCGACGGTCCCGGAGGGCGGGCTCGCGCCCTGCGCCGCGATGCCCGAGGGCGCGAGCGCGACGGCGATGCCGACCACGATGACGACCGCGACGAGGCCACCGAGCGCGCTGAGACGCTGCGCCTGGGAGGGACGCCGGCCGCGGGGGGAACCTGCTCGCTCTACCATCCGAGCCTCGCGAACGCGAGGCCCGACCTGCCCGGCAGGTCGATCCTACTCGATCGCTCGTGATCGGCCCCGATCGCGGTCGGCCGTCGACCCTTGCGAACGCACGGGAGGCTGCATGGAGGCGGTCCACCACGCGATCGCCGCGGTGGTCGCCGGGCTCGCCCTCGTCGTGGCGGCCCTCGCGGCGTTCGGCCTGTGGCGGGGACGGCTGGCGCTAGCCTGGATCGACCGGGCGATCCTCGGCCTGGAGCTCGTGATCCTGCTGGGGATCGCCACGGGTCTGGCCCGTTTCCTGCAGACCGGCGGCCCGGCGGACGGGCTCCACCCGCTCTACGCGATCGTCGCTCTCGGTGCGCTCCCGGTCGCCCGGTTCTGGCGTGGGATCGGGCCGCCGCCGAGCGCCGTCTGGCTGCTCATCGCGGGCCTCGTCGTGGCCGGTGTGACCGTCAGGCTCGTCCAGACGGGCTGAGCTGCGCGATCAGGCCGACTCGGCCCGCTCGGTGAGCCACTCGACGTAGTTCGTCTCGTCGACCCCATGGTCGACGTCGGTCTTGGTCAGGAGGAGCGGGACGCGGCCCTCCCGGATCGTCTCCTCGGTGATGATGCATTTGCGGACCTCGGCCCGCTCCGGGATGTCGTACATCACCTCGAGCAGGGCCTCCTCGACGATCGAGCGGAGGGCCCGGGCCCCGGTCTTGCGGTCGAGCGCGACATCGGCGGCGGCCTGGAGCGCGCCAGGCGTGAAGACCAGCTCCACCTTGTCGAGCTGGAGGAACTTCTGGAACTGCCGAGCGACCGCGTTCTTGGGCTCCGTCAGGACCCGGACGAGGTCCGCGGCGGTCAGCGCCGACAGGGTCACGATGACCGGCAGCCGGCCGACGAACTCAGGGATGAGCCCGAACTTCAGGAGGTCCTCGGGCATGAGGTGCTCGAGGATCTTGCCCCGCTCGACGGGGCTCGCGGGCGCCTGCGACCCGAACCCGATCGCGCGCCGACCGACCCGCTCCTCGACGATCCGCTCGAGCCCGTCGAAGGCACCGCCGCAGATGAACAGGACGTTGGTCGTGTCGATCTGGATGAAGTCCTGGTGGGGGTGCTTGCGTCCGCCCTGCGGCGGCACGTTCGCGACCGTGCCCTCGAGGATCTTGAGGAGGGCCTGCTGGACGCCCTCGCCCGAGACGTCCCGGGTGATCGAGGGGTTGTCCGCCTTCCGGGCGATCTTGTCGATCTCGTCGATGTAGATGATCCCGCGCTGGGCCCGGGCCACGTCGAAGTCAGCCGCCTGGATGAGCCGCAGGAGGATGTTCTCGACGTCCTCGCCGACGTAGCCCGCCTCGGTCAGCGACGTGGCGTCGGCGATGCAGAACGGCACATCCAGCACCCGCGCGAGCGTCTGCGCGAGGAGCGTCTTGCCCGAGCCGGTGGGCCCGACGAGCAGGACGTTCGACTTCTGGAGCTCCACGTCGTCCACCGCGTGGCCGGCGTTGACCCGCTTGTAGTGGTTGTAGACCGCAACCGAGAGGACCTTCTTGGCCCGCTCCTGGCTGATGACGTACTGGTCCAGGGCGTACTTGATCTGGCGGGGATTCGGGAGCTTCGCCGCCGTCGGCCTGGCCTTCGGCTGCTCGAGCATCTCCTCCTCGATGATCTCCTGGCAGAGGTTGATGCACTCGTCGCAGATGTAGACGCCCTGGCCGGCGATGAGCTTGCGGACCTGCTCCTGGCTCTTGCCGCAGAACGAGCAGCGATACGGGACCTTGGTGCTCTTGCTCCCGCTCGTCGTGCTCATGGCCGCCTCGCCTAGCCCTTGTCCTTCTTGGCGGCGGCAGGCGCCTCGACGGCCGGCTCCGACGAACCCGGCAGGCTCGCACCCTCCCCGCCCGCGAGCCCGGCGTCGTGCGCCCTGGCGATCAGCGACGCGCCGGGCACGGTGTAGACCGCGTCGATGATGCCATAGTCCTTGGCCTCGTCCGGGGACATGAATCGATCCCGGTCGGTGTCTTTCTCGACCTTCTCGAGAGGCTGGCCGGTGTGCCGGGCGAGGATGTCGTTGTTCATCTTCACCAAGAGCTCCCACTCCCGCATCTGGATGACGGCGTCCGGCGCGTTGCCCCGGAATCCGCCCGAGCCCTGGTGGATCATGATCCGGCTGTGGGGCAGCGCGTAGCGCTTGCCCTTTCGCCCGGCCGCCAGCAGCACCGACGCCATGGACGCAGCCTGTCCCAGGCAGATCGTGCTGACCGGGGCCCGGAGGTACTGCATCGTGTCGTAGATCGCCAGCCCCGCGGTCACCACGCCACCGGGGCTGTTGATGTACAGGCTGATGTCCTTCTCGGGGTCCTCGGACTCGAGGAACAGGAGCTGGGCGATCACGAGGTTGGCGAGGTGATCCTCGATCGCGTCGCCGATGAAGATGATCCGTTCCTTGAGCAGGCGGGAGTAGATGTCGTAGGCGCGCTCCCCCCGGCTGGAGGACTCGATGACCATCGGCACGAGCATGGGTTCGGCTCTCCCCTGAGAACGTCGGCGCGCGGGCGTTCGGGCCCGCTCAGCGGCCCGACTCGACGAGGCTACCCGGATCGGTCGCCCCGATGTTGGCGTTGGCGGCGGCGGTGGAGCTCGGCGTCTCCTCCGCTGAGGCGTGATCGGCGTCGTCGTCCTCGAGGTGCGGGATCGGCGGCTGGTCCGGGTGGGCCGCGAGCCAGGCGTCGATGAGCTGCTCCACGACGCGGCTCCGGCGGAGGGTGCTCCGGATGAAGCTCCGGCCGCGGTCGGACTCGAAGTAGCTCACGGTCCGGCGCTCGGCGGCGTAGCGCTCGCGGGCGCGATTCACCTCGGCCTCGACGTCGGCGTCGGTGATCGTCACACCCTCGGCCTCGGCGACCTTCGACAGCACGAGCAGGACCTTGACCCGCTTCTCGGCCTGTGGCCGGAACTCGGCGTGGAGGTCCGCGTCGGTCTTGCCGACGACCTTGAGGTAGGCCTCCTCGGTGATGCCCTGGCGCGCGAGCGAGGCCCGCAGCTCGTCGTGCATGACCTCGACCTCCTGGTCGACCAGGATGTCCGGCAGCTCGAGGGTCGCGTTCGCGGTCGCGTACTCGATGATCTTGTCCGCGAAGTCGTGCCTCGCCCGGTCGAGGGCGTTGCGCCGGAGGCGCTTCCCGACCTCCTCGCGGAGGGCCGGGACGTCGGCGAAGTCACCGAGCGACTGGGCGAAGGCGTCATCGGCCTCGGGCAGGACCTTCTCGCGGAGCTCCCGGAGCTCGACCTCGAAGTGGGCCGGCTTGCCGGCCAGCTCGGTCTCGGGATAGTCCTCGGGGAACGTGATGTCGAAGCCGGTCGTGTCGCCGACGGAGAGGCCCATGACGTGGGCCTCGAAGCCCGGAATCAGGCGCTCCTCGCCGAGGATCAGGGGCATCCGCTCGGCCGAGCCGCCCTCGAAGGCGGTCCCGTCGCGAGTCCCCGTGTACTTGATGACGGCGTAGTCGCCGGCCTTCGCGCCGCGGTCCTCGACCGGCACGAGGCTGGCGTTCTGGTCGCGCAGCTCCTCGATGACCTGGTCGACCCGCTGCTCGTCGATCGTCTCGATCTCGGGCTTGAAGTTGAAGCCCGCGTAGTCGCCGAGGCTGACCTCCGGCCGGACCTGGACCGTGGCGGTGAAGACGACGGGCTTGCCCTCCTCGCGCTGCTCGACCTCGAGGGTCGGGTCGGCGAGGGGCAGGATGGCGTGCTCGATGAGGGCGTCGCGATAGGCCCGCTCGACGAGATGGTCCATCGCCTCGTCCAGCAGCGCGTCGCGGCCGACGACTCGCTCCACGATCGGCCGAGGCGCCTTGCCTGGCCGGAAGCCGTGGATCTTCGTGCGCTGGGAGAGGTGCCGGACGGCCTCGCCGATCGCCTGGTCGAGACGCTCCGGCGGGAGCTCGATGCGCAGGCGGACGGAGCTCCGGGGCGCCGGGGAGACGGTGACGGTCATGGACCGTGGAGTATAGGTGAGGAGGCTCCGTCGACCGGCTCGGACGCTCGCGGATGCCCGCTGACGCCCGGGCGCCAGCACGGTGTTCGCGAGCTCTGACGCAGTAGGCGAGGTCGGGGTCGAACCGACACGCCCCTCACGGGGCACCGGCTCCTAAGGCCGGCGCGTCTGCCATTCCGCCACTCGCCCGCGGGAAGTCTCGCGGACCGGGCGGTCGCCCGGCAAGCGGCTCGCTACTGCCAGCGGAAGAAGCGGGCCGAGACGGCGAGGCAGACCACGAGCCAGCCCGCGAGGACGACGACGTCGACCCCGAGCGGCACGAACGGCGTCCCGCCGACCATCACCTGCCGGAGCGCGTCGCCGAGGTACGTCAGCGGCATCACCGTGGCGACCGAGCGGAGCCACTGGGGCATGATCTCGAGCGGGAAGAAGATCCCGGACAGGAACATCAGCGGGAACTGGACGATGCTCGTCAGCCCGTTCGCGGCCTCCTCGGTCCGGGCGAACGAGGCGATGACGTAGCCGATCGAGACGAACGTCACCGCACCCAGGAACACGATCCCCACGATCTCGGCCCAGTTGCCGGTCAGCTGGACCCCGAGCACGCCGACCCCGATCGCGACGATGAGCGCCGTCTGGACCGCCGCGATGACGAGCCGGACGACGATGTTCGAGACGACCAGCGTCCAGCGCGGCAGCGGTGTCGCGTTGAGCCGCTTCAGGATCAGCTTCTCGCGCTGCTGGACGAGCGGAATCGAGGCGAACACCCCGAGCTGCATGAGGGCCATCGCCAGGATGCTCGGGACGAAGTACGAGACGTCGGTCAGGGCCTGGGTCTGGACCTGCTGGGTCTGGATCGAGACGACGCTCGTGCCGCCCGCGATCGCCAGATTGACGTGGTCGATGACGCCCTGGAAGACCTGCCCCAGCGCCTGGGCGGTGGAGTTGTGACTCGGGTCGATATAGAGGGTCAGCTGGGTCGCGCCCCGAGCTCCCGGCGACGATGGCGCCGCGGATGCGGCCGGCCCGCCGCCGATCGGGCCCACCGCGGCGCCGAAACCGGCCGGGATGACGAGGACCGCATCGAGGTGCCCCTGGCGCATCGAGTCCTGCTCCGCCTGGAGCGTCCCGGCGTCGAGGGTCAGCTTGATTCCGGGCAGGCTCTGGAACGTCGACTCGAGCTGGGCCGAGGCGGGCGTCTGGTCCTGGTCAACCCAGCCGATCGTGTAGCTCGGCGTGCCGCCGCCCGAGAAGATCGTTCCGAACAGGATCACGAACAGGATCGGGAAGGCGAGCGTCCAGAACAGCGCCGCGCGATCGCGAGTGAAGCTCTTGAGGTTCGCCAGGCTGAGGCTTCGAAGGCGTCGCATCGGTCAGTCGCGGAGGGCCCGGCCGGTCAGCTCGAGGAACACGTCCTCGAGGGTCGCCCGTCGGACCGTGAGGTTGCCGGGCTCGGCGCCCATGGCCGCCGCGGCATCGAGGAGGCCGCTGATCGTCTCCGCCACATTGGTCGTGTAGGCCACGGTCGAGCCTTCCTCGTGGGTCACGCGAGTGACGTTCGGCAACCCGGCGAGCGTCGTGTCGGGCAGGCCCGGCAGGTCGTCGAACTGGATCGCGCGCTCGTGGAACCGCCGCCCGATGAGCTCCTGGGACGTGCCGATGTCCAGGATCCGGCCGTGATCCATGATCGCGACCCGGTCGCAGATCGCCTCGGCCTCCTCGAGGTAATGGGTCGTCATCAGGACCGATCGGCCCTGGGCCTTGAACCCCACGATGAGGTCCCACAGGCTGCGGCGCGCGGCCGGGTCGAGGCCCGTCGTCGGCTCGTCGAGGAACACGAGCTCGGGGTCGTTCACGAGTGCCAGCGCGACCGAGAGGCGCTGCCGCTGGCCGCCGGAGAGATTCTTCGACTGGGCGTCCTGCTTCTCCTCGAGATCGAGGTCGCGGAGGATCTCGTCGACCGGCAGGTGGCGGTCGTAGAAGCTCGCGAACAGCTCGATGAGCTCGCGGACGCTGAGCTGCGGGAACAGGGCCGCCGTCTGGAGCTGGACGCCGATCCGCTCCTTGAGCTCGTCGGCCTGGCGCGACACGTCGAAACCGAGGACCTCGGCCTGGCCCGAGTCGGGCTTCGTCAGGCCTTCGAGCATCTCGACGGTGGTCGTCTTGCCGGCGCCGTTGGGCCC
>DASUHU010000273.1:0-3051 GCA_036273395.1 Candidatus Limnocylindrales bacterium | reverse complement strand
CCTGTTCATGCTCCGGCTGTTCAGCGGCGCCGGCGGCCGCCGCTAGCCATCGCCTGGCCGGCGCCTCCGGCCGCTGCCGTCGCCTCGCGGGCTCCGCCGGCCGCCGCAAGCGCTCGCCGCCGCGCGCTCCGACCGATCGGGGGGTCGCAGTCCGGCGTGACCGTTGAGCTCACGACCGCCGATCCGGCGCTCGCCGCCAGGCGAGCCAGGACGAGCGCGGCCGTGCGCGCCGGGTCCGCGGGGTGGGCCCAGTTGTAGCCCTGGCCGAGGTCGCAGCCGAGCTCGCGCAGGCGACGGGCCTGCTCGTCGGTCTCGATGCCCTCGGCCACGACGCCGACGCCGAGGCCGTGGGCGAGTGACACGACCGCGCGGACGATGCCGGTGTTGGGATCCGCGACGTCGAGGTCGGTCACGAATGACCGATCGATCTTGATCGTGTCGAGCGGCAGGTGCCGCAGGTAGGCCAGCGAGGAGTAGCCGGTCCCGAAGTCGTCGACGACGATGCGGACCCCGAGCGACCGGAGCTGCTCGAGCACGGACAGGCTCGATTCGGAGCGATCCATGATGCTCGACTCGGTGATCTCGAGCTCGAGCGCGCACGGCTCGAGCTTCGTCCGGCGGAGCACCCCCGCGATCTTGTGGACGAGGTTCGGGTCCAGGAACTGCTTCGGTGACAGGTTCACGCTCATGACGAGGTTCTGGGCCGGCCAGCGGCGGCGCCACGCCTGGGCCTGGCGGCAGGCCTTCTCGAGGACCGTCTCGCCGAGGGACACGATCAGGTCGGACTCCTCGGCGAGGGCGATGAAGTCGACCGGAAGCACGAGCCCGCGGGTCGGGTGGCGCCACCGGGCCAGCGCCTCGAACCCGACGATCCGGTCCGTCCGGAGATCGATGATCGGCTGGTAATGGACCGCGAGCTCATCGCGCTGGAGCGCGAGACGGAGCTCCGTCTCGACGTCGATTCGCTCGAGCGCGTGCTTGCTCCGGAGCGGGTCGAAGAGCACGAGCCGCCGGATCGGGTCGGCCTTCGCCTCGACCAGCGCGATCTCCGCCTCCTGGAGGATGTCGCCCGCGCCGATCCCGCCCGGGAGGCCCGTGGCGATCCCCATGCTGGCGCTGATGAACCACGTCCGGCCGTCGAGGTCGAGCGGCGGCTTGAGGGCCGCGGCGAACCGATCCGCCGTTCGGAGCGCGGCATCGGCATCGGTCCGATGCAGCAGGAGCCCGTACGTGTCACCGCCGAACCGGGTCACGACGTCGCCCTGATCGATCACGCCGACGAGCCGCTCCGCGACGGTGCGGAGGACCCGGTCGCCCATCGCGTGGCCGAGGCTCTCGTTCACGACCTGGAAGCGGTCGAGGTCGAGGAGCACGACCGAGACGGGCTCCGCCGCCTCGCCCGCCGCCGGTGGAGCGACCGCATCCACGATTCGCTGGAGCAGCGTCTCCCGCGAGGGCAGGCCCGTGACCGGGTCGCGCGGCGAGCTGATCTGCTCCTGGAGCCGGGCATTCTCGAGGGCGATCGAGGCCAGCTGCGCGAATCGCGCCAGCGCGTCGATCTCCGGCGCCCGGAAGACGCGTGACGTGGTGCCCGAGGCGAGGCCCAGCACGCCAACGATCTCGCCGCCGACCGTGAGCGGAACGCCCATCCCGGCACCGACGATCGCGATGTAGTCCGTGCTCCGGCCCACGAACGCGTCGTAGTCCTCGACCGAGAACGGCTGGCCGGTCCGGAAGACCTCGCCGCCGATGCCCTCGGCGACCGGCAGCTTCGTGCCGATCCGCTTGGCCATGAACCCGATCCCGGCCCGGACGACGAGGTCCTGGCCCGTCTCGTCGATGAGGTCGACGTAGCCGTGCTGGACGCCGATGAGGCGGGCCGCGCGGAGCAGGATCGCGTCGAGGACCTCGTCCGGGCCGCGGCCCTCGAGCAGGCCCATCGCGGTCTCGTCGAGCGCGGCCACGAACTGGTCGCGGGTGCTCCGGAACGGCGAGCCCTTGGCGACGAGGAGGCCCTGGTCGGCGATCTCGACGAGCTCATCCTTCGTCGAGGCGTCCTCGGGGTAGCACGCGATCCCGACGCTGATCGAGACGTGGGGCCCGCCGGTCTCGTCCGGCAGGGCGACGATCGCGGTCTGGATCCGGCCGCTGACCTCTTCCGCGGCCGCGCGCGAGCAGTCGGGCAGGATCACCGCGAACTCGTCGCCGCCGTAGCGGTAGGCCCGGTCGGCCTGCCGGATGCAGGTCTCGATCGCGCGGCTGACGTCGGCCAGGAGGTCGTCGCCCGAGGGATGGCCGTTCCGGTCGTTGAAGCCCTTGAACCGGTCGAGATCCATCATCAGGACCGCGATCTGCCGGTCCTCGGCGGCATCGACCATCGCCTGGAGCTCGCGCTGGAACGAGCCGTGGTTGCGGAGCCCGGTCAGGGCGTCGCGCTCGGCCTGGACCTTGACCTCGTCGTGGGCCTCGGCGTTCCGGAGGGCGATCGCGGCCTGGGCCGCGAACAGCTTCGTCAGCTCGAATTCGTTCTGGCTGTACTGGACGTCAGACCCCATTCGGCCGATGTTGAGCGTGCCCAGGACCTCGCCATCGGCCATGAGGGGCACGATGACCATCGACTCGGGCTCGAACGGCGTGCCCGGGATCTGGACCGAGCGCGGGTCGAGATGGGCATCGTTGGCGAGCACGGGCTCGCGATGCTCGACGGCCCAGCCGGTGAGGCCCATCGCGAGCGGCGCCTCGAAGTTGAGGATGACGTCGGCGAAGCGGTCGCGGGCGATGACCGGCCGGCGGACCTGGCGGGCGAGGTCGACCCGGTAGATCGTCAGCGAGTCGTACATGACCACGGTCTTGAGCGAGTCAGCGATGAGGTCCAGGACCCCGGACGGGTCGAGGGTCGAGAGGAGCCGCTCATTGACCGCGAGCAGGCGGCGCTGGCTGACGAGCTGGTGCTCCAGCTCCTGCTGCTGGGTCCGGAGCTGCTCCAGCCGCTCGGCGTTGACGAGGGCCTGGGCCGCGCTGCCGGCGAAGATCGAGAGCGTCATCCGATCG
>DASUHU010000272.1:0-4542 GCA_036273395.1 Candidatus Limnocylindrales bacterium | reverse complement strand
GAGATCTCGGCGATCGGACCGCCGGGCCTGTACGACCGGATGCGGTCGTCGCCGACGTTCGTCGCGTTCGTCGCCTCCCGCGTCGAGGGCCAGGGCGTCCAGCTGTCCGTCGCCCAGCTCGACTCGGTCGTGGTCCCGGCGTTCGCGGGCACGGTCAACGTCCGATTCGGGCAGCCCGCCGGCAGCCCGGTGCCGGGCCCCACCGGTACGAGCAACCCGTCGGGGCCGAGCCAGCCATGAGCGCGACCGCCCAACCGCCGGCAGTCGCCCGGCGTCGCACCCGGCCCACGCTTCGGGGCGAGCACCTCGCGGTCGTCGCCGTGGCCGTGATCCTGGGCGTCCTCGCCGTCGGCCAGTTCCGCGGCCAGGAGGGCGTGCCCGGCCTGTCCAACCTGTCCGCCCAGGAGCTCGGAGTGCTCGTCGCCAATCTCAACGCCCAGAACGACCAGCTGCGGGCGCAGATCGGGACCCTCCAGCGGGAGCAGAGCGACCTGGCCGCGGCGAAGGCTCGCGGCGAGAGCGCCGTCGAGCAGCTCCAGTCGGACCTCGCGACGATCCGGGCCTGGTCCGGCGTGACCGGCCTGTCCGGGCCGGGCGTCTCGATCACGGTCCAGGGTCCCATCGGGGCCGACGGCGTCTCGGACCTGGTCAACGAGCTCCGGAACGCCGGATCCGAAGGCATCGCGATCGGCGGCGTCCGGCTCGTGCCCGGAGAGGTCGTGGCCGGCTCGATCGACGGCCTCACCCTCGATGGAGCAGCGCTCGGGCAGGGCTTCGAGATCGACGCCGTGGGCAGCCCCCAGATCATCACCGGGACCCTGACCCGTGCCGGCGGCGTCATCGCCCAGATCGCGACGACGTACCCCGACGCCCAGCTGACCGTGACACCGCGGGACAGCCTCCGGCTGCCGCCGGCAACCCGGACGCTCATCCCGCCGGACGGCACCCCGAAGCTCTGACGGCGCCGGGACCCCGGCCGTCGAGCCCGGATCCTCTGGTACGCTCGCGGCCCATGGCCGCCCGACCCGTCCTCGAGCTGCTCCTGGGCGACGTCGTCCGGCTCCGACGACCGCATCCCTGCGGCGGGCGGGAATGGCAGGTGGACCGGCTCGGAGCGGACATCGGGCTTCGCTGCCAGACCTGCGGCCGACATGTCCTCGTCGGACGCCGCCAGCTCGAGGCGCGCCTCGATGGCTTCGTCCGCCGCGGCGATCCCGCGGTCACGGCCGCCGTGCTGCCCGGCCCGGCCGGCGGGAGGTGACGGCCGGGGCGGCCGCGCCGGGTGGCGGCTTCGCGGTCCTCAAGAACCGCTCGTTCCTGTTCCTGTGGCTGGCCCAGGTGGCCACCCAGATCGGCGCGAACATGGTCCTGTACGGCCTGACCGTCCTCGTTCGCGAGACGACGGACCTGTCGAGCACCGTCAGCCTCTTGTTCCTGACGTTCCTCATGCCCTCGGTCCTGTTCTCGGCGCTGGCGGGCGTGTACGTCGACCGGCTGGACCGGCGGCTCGTCCTCATCGTGACCAACGTCCTGCGGGCGGCGTTCCTCGTCGCGATCTTCGCGGTCGGCGGCAACATCGCGCTGGTCCTCGTGCTCAACGTGATCTTCTCCACGGTCACCGTGTTCTTCGCGCCGGCCGAGGCGGCGATGATCCCGGTGGTCGTGTCGCGAGACCAGCTCGTGGGCGCGAATGGGCTCTTCACCCTGACGATCAACGGCGCCTTCGCGCTCGGGTTCGCCTTTCTGGGCCCGCTCGTCGTGACGATCAGCGGCGGTCCCGCGCCGGTCATCCTCATCGTCGCGGTGCTGTACGCGATCGCCGCCGCGATCTGCGTGACCCTGCCGTCCGACCCTCCGACGCCGCTCGAGGGCGGCGGCCACCTGGTCGACCTCGGCGAGGCCGGGCACGCGGTCACCGGGACCCTCGCCCAGCTGCGCGAGGGGATGGCCTACATCCGCGACAACCGCTCGATCGCGTGGTCGCTGACGTACCTCGGGATCGCCGCGTCGCTCGTGGGGATCGTTGGCGTCCTCGGGCCGGGCTTCGCCCAGCAGACCCTCGGGCTCGCCCCCAAGGACCTCATCGTCGTCGTGCTGCCGCTCGGGCTCGGGATCGTCATGGGCGTCCTGCTCCTGAACCTCTACGGCCAGCTCGTCCCACGTCGCCGCGCGATCGAATCGGGGCTCATCGCCCTCGGGATCCTGCTCGTGATCCTGACGGTGGCCGGACCGGTCAGCCGGTTCCTCACCGGTGTCGGGACGCGCGTCCCGGTGGTCGACCTCGCGTCGCTGACCTCGCTCGTCGGGATCGTCGTCGCGATCGCGTTCCTCGCGGGCGTGGCCTACGGCATCGTGGCGATCTCGAGCCAGACCCAGCTCCAGGAGGACATCGCCGAGGAAGCCCGGGGACGCGTGTTCGGCGTCCTGAACATGCTCATCTCGGTCGCGAGCATCGTCCCGATCATCGTCGTCGGGCCGATCGCCGATGTCGTGGGCACCACCGCGGTCATCCTGACCGTCGCGATCCTCGTGCTGATCTCGGGAATCGTGTCGATGGTGACCCGAGCGCCCGCGGGCGTCAGCACACCCGGCGGGCGCGAGATCGTGCCGGGCATCCCGGTCGACGGGATCGGGGTGACGCTCCGGTCGTCCCAGGCCGATCGATCGGACGGCGAGTCGACCCAGGCGTCATGAGCCGGGTCGCGGTCATCTTCACCGGCGGCACGATCAGCATGGTTCGCGACCCCGTCGCAGGCGGCAACGTGCCGAGCCTTGACGGCGCGGCACTCCTCGAGCTCGTGCCCGGGATCGACGAGATCGCCGAGCTGGTCCCGATCGATCTCGGCCGGACACCCGCGAGCCACTTCACGATCGCCCGGCTGCTCGAGATCGCGGCCGTGATCCGGCGAGCGCAGGCCGATCCGTTGATCGACGGGGTCGTCGTGGTCCAGGGCACCGACACGATCGAGGAGTCGTCGTTCCTGTGGGATCTCGTCCTCGATGGGCCCGAGCCGGTCGTCGTCACGGGCGCGATGCGGACCAGCTCCGATCCCGACTTCGACGGCCCGCGCAATCTCCGGGATGCCGTGCGGGTTGCCGCCTCGCAATCGCTCCGGGATTCCGGGGTGAGTGTCGTCCTGGCCGGCTCGATCGAGCCGGCCGACACGGTCGTCAAGACACATACGACCGCCCTCGACACGTTCCGGAGCCTCGACGCCCCCCGGCTTGGCCGGGTCGGCGGCTCACGGGTCGGCGGCTCACAGGTCGTGCTGGAGCGGGCGCGGGGGCCCCGACGGCAGGTCCGGACGGAGCGGGCGCCCGAGGACGTCGCGGTGATCGTGGCCACCACGGGCAGCGAGGGCCGAGCCCTCGCCGACGCCGCGAGCTGGGCCCGCGGGATCGTGGTCGAGGCGACGGGCGCCGGCAATACCTCTCCGGCGCTCCTGGCCGCCGGGACGCGGGCGATCGAGCGGGGGATCGAGGTCGCGCTCACGACGCGCTGCCCCTCGGGCGCGGTGAGCGAGGCCTATGCCTTCCCCGGCGGCGGGGCCACGTGGGCCCGAGCCGGGGCGATCCTCGCCGGCCACCTTGGCGGGCCGAAGGCGCGAATCGCGCTCGCGTGCGGCCTCGGCGCCGGCCTGGACCACGCCGGGCTGGCAGCGCTCCTGGCTGACCCGGACCCCAAGCCCGGACCGCACGCCGCGAGCACGACCCCGTCGCTGCCTCGCTGATGCCGCTCGACGCGCTCGTCACCGGCCGGATCGCGACGTTCGCGGGGGTTCGCGGCTTCGGCTGGGTCGAGGCGGTGGGGATCAAGGACGGGCGGATCGCCTTCGCGGGCTCGGCGGTCGACCTCGAATCGCGCGCCGACCCGCACACCCGGCGACACGAGCTCGATCCCGGTGAGATCGCGATTCCCGGCATCACGGACGCGCACCTCCACCTGATCGGCGCCGCGCTCGCCGCCGAGCGGCTCGATCTCAGCGGCGCCGCCACCCTCGACGAGGGCCTGAGGGCCATCGCGGCAGCGGCCGCGGCTCGCGGCCCCGGGGACTGGCTCGAAGGTGGCGGCTGGGATCCCGGTCGGTGGGGCCGCTGGCCCTCGGCCGACGACCTCGAGCGGGTCGCGCCTGGCCGGCTCATCGCGCTGTGGGCCTTCGATCACCACGCGCTGTGGGTGAGCCACGCGGCGCTCGCGGTCGCTGCCGCGGCGTCGGCGGATCACCCGACCGACCCAGGCGGGGCGTCGAGCGCAACGCTCCCGGTCGGCCTCCTGCTGGAGTCCGACACGCGGACGGTGGCCGAGCGCGTTCCACGGCCCACCGATGCGGCCGTCGAGCGAGCGGTGTCGTCGCTCGCTCGTGCGCTGCTCGCCGTCGGCGTCGTCGGCGTCCACGACCCGGGCATGCTCGTCCGGACCGAGCCGCTGTGGTCGCTCGACCTCCTCACGCGGCTGGCCGAGCAGGACGAGCTCCCGATCCGGGTCCACGTTGGGGTTCGGGAGGACGGCCTGGACGGGGCCATCGATCGAGGCCTCCGGAC
>DASUHU010000271.1:0-9374 GCA_036273395.1 Candidatus Limnocylindrales bacterium | reverse complement strand
CCGGGCCATCCGATGCCGGAGCGCCCGGCCCGAGGCGCCTCGGACGTTCCCGCAGAAAAGGCATTGACGGCACCTTGCGGCCGCGTATCATGCCCGCAAGTGGCGCGAAGTGGGGAATAGTGGGGAGCGGTCAGAGGCGACCCCGATCCGCACCAAGAGCCACCAGCAGCGGTCGAACGGGCACTTCGGGCGCTGCGACCACCGATGACGGAGCCCGCGGTCCCCGCGGGCTCCGTCGAATCCGACCAGTGGGTGGAGCCGTCGAGTGTTCACCGGCGAGTACCGGCACACGGTGGACGACAAGGGCCGCCTCGCCATTCCCGCCAGGTTCCGGGCCCAGCTCGCCGGCGGCGCCGTCGTCTCCCGCTGGATCGATGGGTGTCTCGCGATCCACACCCGCGCCGGCTGGGACGCGCTCGAATCCCGCGTCTCGAGCCTCGCCGTCACGGACGGCGCCGCGCGCCTCTTCCAGCGCCAGATCTTCGGCGGTGCCCTGGAGGCCGAGGTCGACAAGCAGGGCCGGGTCCTGCTCCCGTCGTACCTCCGTGACGAAGCCGGGCTGACGACCGAGGCGGTCGTCGTGGGCGTTCGGGACCATGCCGAGATCTGGGCCCCCGACCGCTGGACCGAGTACCGGCGTCCAATGACCGATCCCCAGGCCTTCGCGGACGCGATCGCCGGGCTCGGGATCTGACATGGACCACGAGCCCGGCACGTCCGGCGAGCCGAGCATGGCCACGAGCCACGTGCCGGTCATGCCGGTCGAGGTCCTCGAGATGCTGGCCACCGCGGCCGGCAGTCACACGATCGACGCCACGGTCGGCGGCGGCGGCCACGCCGAGCGGATCCTGGCGGCGAGCGACCCTGATGGCCGCCTCCTCGGTCTCGACGCCGATGGGGCGGCCATCGCCAGCGTCCAGCGGAGGCTCGGGGCGCGATTCGGCGATCGACTCCGGCTCCGCCAGGCCAACTTCCGGGAGCTGGGCAGGGTCGCGCCGGACGAGGGGTTCGGCGCGGTCGATGGCTGCCTCTTGGATCTCGGGCTGTCGAGCGACCAGCTGGCCGACGCGTCTCGCGGCTTCGGCTTCCGGACTGCGGGCGCGCTCGACATGCGCTTCGACCCGACGCGCGGTGTCCCCGCGTCCGAGCTCCTCGCGACCCTCGACGCTGACGAGCTGACCGCCCTGTTCCGGCGGTACGGCGAGGAGCCATTCGCAGGCCGGATCGCGCGCGGGATCCTCGAGGCCCGTCGGACCGCTCCGATCGCCACCGCCGACGAGCTCGCCGCGCTGGTCGCTCGGGTCGCGCCCCGCAGGGCCCCGGGCCGCCGACGGGTCCATCCCGCGACGCGGGTCTTCCAGGCCCTCCGGATCGCGGTCAACGAGGAGCTCGAGGCGCTCGAGGAGGGCCTCGCCGCGGCGGTCGACCTGCTCCGGCCCGGCGGGCGGCTCGTGGTCCTCAGCTACCACTCGCTCGAGGATCGGATCGTCAAGCGCTTCCTGCAGGCCGAGCGGCGGGGTTGCACCTGCCCGCCCGAGGCGCCGGTCTGCGTCTGCGGTCGCCAGCCCCGACTTCGACTCGTCGTGCCGAAGGGCCTCGTCCCGACCCCCGCCGAGATCACGGCCAACCCGCGCGCCCGGAGCGCTCGCCTCCGCGCCGCCGAACGGCTCGCGGCCTAGTCGCCATCCGTCGCGCCCCCGTCGTCGTCAGCCCACGTGGTGAGAGGAGGAGCTCCCGGTGAGCAAGCGTCATCAGGCCACCCGGCGCCGCAGCTACGGCCGCCGGCAGCACGAAGTCCAGCAGCGCAGTGACCGCCGAGCGGAGCGGGTCCGGATCGATCCGGACTGGCTCGACGCGGCCGACGCCGGCGAGATCGACCCGCTCGCGTTCATGGATCCGCGGAGCCTCCGGCTCCGGTACGGCTTCGGGCACTGATGGCCGTCTATCAGGGCGCGCGCCGGCGCCAGGGCTTCGGGCTGCCGCTCATCCTGCGGCCCGGCGCGTCGAGCCGGCCCGGCGCCTCGAGCCGCCCGGGGAGTGCCGGGTCGGGCGCTCGCGCCGCGCGCGCGGTCGCGCATGGCCGCCGCGTCCCGCGCGCTCGCGTCGGGCTCGCGGTCCCGTCGACGCAGCGCGTCGGCCTGATCCTGGCGTCGATCGTCGTCGTGTTCGCGGCGTCGTTCCTGTGGCTGACCCAGAGCGTTCGGGTCGCGGCCACGAACTACGACATCGCCCAGCTGACCGCCACCCGCGACCGGCTCCAGGCCCTGAGCGTCGACCTCCAGTCCGAGCTCGACCGGACCGCCGGCAGCGCGGCGGTTCGTCAGGCGGCCTTCGCGAACGGCCTCGGGCAGCTCGGGGCCCCGGTCATCATCCCGGCCCGCTGAGCCGATGAGCGCCGCGGCCGGACGCCTCCGCACACCCGCGCTCGGGGCCGATCGGGGCGACGCCGGCGGCCGCCGCCACCGTGGCGGTCGGGGTGGTGGGCAGGCCCGTGGTCGCCGAGGGGCCGAGGAGCCGGCCACGACGACCGCCGCGGTCGGCCTCGACCGGCTCCAGCACGGCCGCCGGCTGCCGATCCTCGGCATCCTGTTCGGACTGCTCGCCCTCAGCCTCGTCGTCCGGCTTGGCTACTGGCAGATCGTGCAGCGCGACGATCTCGTCGCGGACGCCCAGCGCCAGCTCGGCACCGCGACGCAGGTTCCGACCAAGCGCGGCGACATCTACGACCGGACCGGCGCGGTCCTCCTGGCCGGCACCGCCACTCGCGAGCGGCTCGTCGGCTCTGGCCAGCAGCTGACCCCGGACCAGGTCGAGAGCCTCGTCGAGATCCTCACCCCGATCCTCGACCTCGACGACACCGGCCAGACCGACCTCCGGGCGAAGCTCGTGAGCGGCAAGGCCTACGTCGTCCTTGCCCAGGACCTGAGTCCGAGCGTCGCCGAGCAGATCCGGGCGGCAACTGACGCGGCCGGCATCCCGGGGCTGTCATTCGAGTCCACCTACACGCGGTCCTACCAGCCCGGCGGCGCGCCCGGGACCTCGCTCGCCGCGCAGCTCGTCGGGTTCGTCAACCAGGCCGGCCAGGGCCAGTACGGCGTCGAGCAGGCCTACCAGTCCGTGCTCGCCGGCCAGCCGCGACTCGTCGAGTCCAATGGCTCGTCCGGAGCGCCCGACACGCAGCTCACGGTCAACCAGGGCGCGCCCGGTTCGGACCTCCAGCTCACGATCGACGCGGGCCTCCAGGCCGAGGTCGAGCAGGAGGTCATGGCAGCCAAGATCGCCGACCGGGCCGACAACGTCTCGGTCGTGGTCATGGATCCGCGGAATGGCGCGATCTACGCCGATGCCACCTATCCGAGCTACGACGCGAATGCCTACCAGGCGACCGCCAATGACGATCCGTCCCTGTTCCTCGATCCGACGGTCTCGACGGTCTACGAGCCGGGCTCGGTGTTCAAGCTGTTCACGACGATCGCGGCCCTCGAGCAGGGCACCGCGACGCTGACCACGAAGTTCAACGACAGCGGCCACCTGAGCCTCGACGGCGGCAAGGCCCGGATCCAGGACGCGGACGGCAAGGCCATGGGCGTCCTGAAGCTCCAGGACGCGATCGCCTTCTCCCGCAACGTCGTCGCGGCGAAGGTCGCCCTGGGCCTGTCCGGCAACCTCCAGACCTCCTCGGAGATCCTCCACTCGGTCTGGACGCGGTTCGGCTTCGGCAAGCCGACCGGGATCGACGTCGCCGACGAGGTCGGCGGGCTCGTCAACGACCCGGCGATCACGCCGTGGCGCCAGATCGACCTCGCGAACGGCTCGTTCGGCCAGGGGGTCGCGGTGACCGAGATGCAGCTCGCGACGGCCTACGCCGCGATCGTCAACGGCGGGATCCTCGTCCAGCCCCACGTCGTCCAGTCGATCGCCGGCCAGCCGGTCCAGGTCGCGAACCGCGGCCAGGTCATGGACCCGGCCCTGACGCCGGAGCTCCAGGGGCTGCTCAACCACGTGCTCTCGACGAGCTGGTACCGGAATGACGTGATCATGAAGGGCCACTACTGGCTGGGCGGCAAGACCGGCACGGCCCAGATCTGGGACGCGAAGCGCCACCAGTGGAGCGCGACGGCCTACAACTTCTCGTTCATCGGCTACATCGGCCGGCGGCCCGGCCAGCCCGACCTGATCATCGCGGTGAAGATCGGCGCGGCCCATCCCCTGATCCTCGGGCAGGGCGACCTGATCCTGTCGATCAAGTCGACCGAGCTCTTCCGCCGCATCGCGACCGATGCCGTGACCACGGCCGGGCTCCTGCCGCCGCTGCCGCCCCAGCCGGCGGCCTCGCCCAGCGCCTCGCCGAACGACCCGCTCAAGGGCACGTCCACGACCTCGGCCGGTGCGGGCTCGAGCTCGACCGCCGGACCGCTGCCGGCGGCCCCGGCAGCGCTGCCGCCGGATGACCGGGGCGGCGGGTGATCGTCGCCGGATCGCCGGTTCGCAACGCTGGCGAGCCCCGGCCCTGTGCGACACTTCGCGGCGTGAGCTCCGACCGGCGTTCGCCCGCCTCGGTCCCGGATCCCGCACCCGGGCTCACGGCCGAGGACCTCCGCCGGTTCAGCGGCGGGCGGCTCCTCAAGCGCTCGAACCGCCTCGTCCACGGCGGCTCCGTCGACTCCCGCACGGTCGAGCCCGGCAACCTGTTCGCGGCCCTCGCGGGCGAGCGGACGGATGGCCACCGGTTCGTCGGGCAGGCGGCCACACGGGGTGCGGCCGCGATCCTCGTCAGCCACCCGCTGCCCGCGGCCGAGCTCGAGGCGCTGCCCGATGTCACGCTCGTCCAGGTCCCGGACGTCCTCGTCGCGCTCGCCGCGATCGCCGCCGGCTGGCGCCGGCGGTTCGATCCCCTCGTCGTCGGGGTGACCGGGAGCTACGCCAAGACCTCGACCAAGGAGGCGATCGTCGGCGTCCTCGGACCGAGCCTTCGAACCCTGGCCAGCGAAGGCAACCAGAACAACGAGATCGGCCTGCCGCTGACCCTGCTGCGCCTCGGCCCGGAGCACCAGGCGGCGGTCCTCGAGATGGGGATGTATGCCGGCGGCGAGATCGCCGACCTGGCCGCGATCGCGCGTCCGAGGATCGGGGTCGTGACGGCGGTCGCAGGCGTCCACCTCAGCCGGATGGGCACGATCGCGGCCATCGAACGGGCCAAGGCCGAGCTCGTCGAGGCCCTCCCGTCCGATGGCGTGGGCGTCCTCAACGAGGATGACCGCCGGGTCCGGCGCATGGCCGAGCGGACCGCCGCCCGGGTCCTGAGCTACGGCTTCGCGAGCGAGGCCGATGTCACCGCCGACGAGGTCCGCTCGGAGGGCTTCGCCGGGATGCGCTTCACGCTCCGGCTGCCGGCTGCGGGCGGCGGCCGGCCGGTCCGGGTTGCCGCCTCGATTCCCGCCCTCGGCCGGCTCTCGGTCCATAACGCCCTCGCCGCGGCGGCGGTCGGGCACGCGGCGAATCTCGCTCCCGCGGTCATCGTCCGGGCGCTCGCCCAGGGCTGGAGCGCGCCTCACCGGGGCGAGGTCCGGCGGCTCGGCGACGTGACGGTGATCGACGACGCCTACAACGCCTCGCCGCCATCGGTCACGGCAGCGCTGGATCTCCTCGCCGGCTTGCCCGGGCGGCGCGTGGCGGTGCTCGGCGAGATGCTCGAGCTCGGCAAGGGCTCGGTCAGCGGCCATCGCGACGTCGGGACCGCCGCGGCCGCGACCTGCGACCTGCTCGTCGTCGTCGGCCCCGCGGCGCGGCTCATCGCCGTCGGCGCGAAGGACGCCGGTCTGGACCCCTCCCGGATCCTCGAGGTTCGTGACCGCGACGCGGCGCTCGACGCCCTTCGCAAGCGGCTCCAGCCGGGCGACGTCGTGCTGGTCAAGGCCTCGCGCGGCATCGAGCTGGAGCAGCTCGTCGAGGCCCTCGCGGCGGACGCCGGTGTGCCCGCTCGATGAGCGTCGAGATCATCCAGGCGCTGCTCCTGGCCTTCTCGGTCGTCGTCATCCTCATGCCGGGCTACATCCGGCTGCTGCGATTCCTGCGGATGGGCAAGCACATCCAGGACGAGCTGCCAGATACCCACCAGGCCAAGGCCGGCGTGCCGCCGATGGGCGGGCTGCTCCTGATCGCGGTCGTTCTGGCCCTGTTCTACGTCCTGCGCGGCTTCCCGCAGGCCGGCGCGATCCCGCCGCTGGCGACGCTCCTGCTCGTCGGCGTCCTCGGCGCCGTGGACGACTACCTCAATGCCCGGACGGGCGAGGGCATCCGAGCGCGCCAGAAGATGCTGTGGCTCATCGTCGTGTCGGCCGTCGTGGCCTACCAGATCCAGTCGACGTACGCGATCGATGGGGTGGCGGTGCCCTTCGTTGGCCTGGTCCAGGTCCCGCGGCTCGTGTACATCGTCTTCGCGGCGTTCGCGATCATTGCCGCCTCGAACGGGGTGAACATCACCGACGGGCTCGATGGCCTGTCCGGTGGGACCCTGATCTTCGCGTTCGTGGCCTACTTGCTCATCGCCCTCCTGAACGAGCCGACCCAGCAGCCCAACATCGCGACGCTGTGCGCCCTCCTGATCGGGGCGCTGCTGGGGTTCCTGTGGTTCAACGTCCACCCGGCCCAGATCATCATGGGCGACTCGGGCTCGCTGTCCTTCGGCGCGACGCTCGCGGTCATCGCGCTCATCACGGGCCAGATCCTGGTCCTGCCGTTCATCGGCCTGATCTTCGTCATCGAGACCGGCTCCGTCGTGATCCAGGTCGCGTACTTCAAGCTGACCCACGGTCGGCGGATCTTCCGGATGAGCCCGATCCACCTCCACTACCAGCTCCTCGGCTGGGACGAGGAGAAGATCACGCTGCGGTTCTGGATCATCGGGATCCTGGCCGGGCTGCTCGGCGTCGTCCTGTTCCTGGCCTCGATCGATCGGCTCGTGTGAGGTGGCGACGATGACCCTCCCGCCGACCGACCTCGATCGCGCGGGAGCCCGTCCGATCGACCCGGACGACCTGACGATGGCGGCGGTCCGGGCGGACCTGCTGCGCGGCCGGCGCGTGAGCGTCCTCGGGTTCGCGCGGAGCGGGATCGCCCTGGCGCGCTTCCTCGTGGATCAGGGCGCCGAGGTCACGATCTACGACGTCCGGCCGGCGAAGGAGCTCGAGGCGGCGATCCGGGCCCTGGAGGGCCGGCCGGTCACGCTCCTCCTGGGCCCCGAGCTCGAGCCCGCCTCGGCCTGGGCCGGTGCAGCCCTCGTGACGACCTCGCCATCCGTGAATGCGGACTTCCCGACGACCGAGCCGCGCCTGCGGGCTGCCCTCGGCGCGCTGGTCGAGCGGCGCCGAGGCGGGGACCCGAACGCGCCGGCCGTGGTCTCCGAGCCCGACCTGGTGCTCCGGCTGTGCGTCGCGCCGACGATCGGGGTCACGGGCACGAAGGGCAAGACCACGACCTCGGCCCTGACCCACGCGCTCCTCGCGGCGGACCCGTCTCACCGGGCGTTCCTCGGCGGCAACATGGGCCGGCCACTGGTCGAGCGGCTGCCGGAGCTCCGGCCCGACGACCGGGTCGTGTTCGAGCTGTCCGAGCTGCAGCTCCCGACCCTCTCCCGCGGGACGACGGTAGCGGCCTACACGAACGTCACCTCCGACCACATCGACCGGCACGGCAGCCTGGAGGCCTATCGGCGGGTGAAGCGGCGGCTGGCCGAGCTCGTCGATCCGGACGGGGCGCTCGTCCTCAACGCCGACGACCCGGTCGTGACCGCCTATGCCGGGCTGGGCACGGCGCCGACGGTCATGTACCGG
Source organism: Candidatus Limnocylindrales bacterium (assembly GCA_036273395.1). GTDB lineage: Bacteria > Chloroflexota > Limnocylindria > Limnocylindrales > CSP1-4 > UBA5189. The sequence goes on along the minus strand of DASUHU010000271.1, from coordinate 1,542 downwards.
CAGGAGCGGCCGATGGCCGGCGGGGTCGGCCTGGTCGATGACTGGATCGTGGCCGCCGGCGTGCAGCGCCTGCCCCTTGCGGGTGGCGGTCCGGCTGCGATCGGACCAGGCGGCCGGATCCTCCCGATCGCCGAGCTCGGGATCCCGGGGCGCCACAACGTCTCGAACGCGATGGCCGCCGTGTCCGTCGCGCTCCTGTTCGGGGTTGCGCCGGACGCGATCCGGGCGGCGGCCGCGCGCTTCCGGGGCGTCGAGCACCGGCTCGAGACGGTCGCGACGATCGATGGCGTGCGCTTCGTCAACGACTCCCAGGGCACGCAGCCCGACGCGGTCATCGCCGCGCTTCGGGCCTTCGACGGGCCGATCGTGCTGATCGCCGGCGGCCGGGACAAGGGCGTCGACCTGACCGAGCTGGCGGGCGTCGTGGCGGATCGCGCGGCCGCGGTCGTCCTGATCGGCGAGAGCGGGCCGATGCTCGAGGGCCTGTTCCGCGAGGCGGGCGCCCGACGCACCGAGCGTGCGGCGTCGCTCGAGGCAGCGGTCGTGCGGGCCGACGCGATCGCCCGCGAGCTGGGTGGCGGGACTCGGCCCGCGGCCGCGGGCGGGGCCGGCGGGGCCGAGCGTGAGCCGGTCGTGCTGCTGAGCCCGGCCGCCACGAGCTTCGACATGTTCGCCGACTACGAGGCCCGCGGTCGGGCCTTCAAGGCCGCCGTTGCGGCCTTGCGCGACGCGCGATCGCGAGCCGCCGGCCGGAGCGATCCCGCAGTCCCGGGCGATGCCGGCGACAGCCGATCCGGAGGTGGCCGATGAACCTCGCCGGGTTGCCCTGGTTCGGCCCTCGGCCCGCGGCTCGTCGGGTCTCGAGCCGAACGCCATCCACGGCCCGCCGAACCCTCGAGGGCAACGAGCGGCGCCGAGCGGCACCGGCCGCACGGGCCGGAGCGCGCTCCGCGGCGACGGCGCCAGCCTCGACGACGCCGGCGAGTCGGGCGCTCACCCGGCCGGCGGCCCCGCCGGCCCGCGACGTCCTCCAGCGGCTCCGGCACCAGCCGGACTACGCCATCCTCATCGCCGTCGTCGCGCTCACCGCGATCGGCATCCTCATGGTCTATTCGTCGTCCGCGCTGAAGGCCTACATCCAGCAGGACGACACCCTCGCGATCGTCGGGCCCCAGATCCTGTGGGCCGGGGTCGGGCTGATCGCGCTGGCCGTGACCATGCGCCTCGACTACCGCCTGCTGCGGCTCGTCTCGCTGCCCGGCTACCTGACGGCGATCGTCCTGCTCGTGCTCGTCTTCGTCCCGACGTTCAACCGGGTCGTCGGCGGGTCGGCCCGGTGGATCGTCGTCGGACCGCTGCCGGCGGTCCACCCGGCCGAAGTCGCAAAGCTCGCGCTCATCATCTACCTGGCCCACTGGCTCTCGAGCCGGGGGCCGCTCGTCAAGAGCTTCCGGAGCGGCACGATCCCGTTCCTCGTCATCGCCCTGCCGCTCATCGGGCTCGTGTTCCTGGAGCCGGACCTCGGCACGACCGTCGTCATCG
>DASUHU010000270.1:0-2176 GCA_036273395.1 Candidatus Limnocylindrales bacterium | reverse complement strand
GTCGTTCTTCGGTGGGTCCGCCTGGCAGTGGGACGAGGGCCGGCGGCAGTTCTACCTCCACACGTTCCTCGTCCAGCAGCCGGACCTGAACTGGCGGGAGCCAGCGGTTCACGAGGCGCAGTGGGGGATCGTCCGAGGCTGGCTGGCCCGGGGCGTGGACGGCTTCCGGCTCGACGTCTTCAACGCCCTCCTGAAGTCACCCTCGCTCGCCTCCAACCCGCCCGCGCGGGTCCTGGCGCGACGACCCTGGGATCGCCAGCGACACCTCCACGACAAGGACCAGTCGGACCTCGCCCACCTGCTCGACGAGTTCCGCTCGATCCTCGACGAGCAGCCCGGCCGGATGTCCGTGGGCGAGCTGTTCATGGGCAACCTGGAGCATGCCGCGGACCTCACGCGCCCCGGCCACATGGTCTTCGACTTCGAGCTGCTGGCCCGGCCCTGGTCGGCCGGCGCGTTCCGCGGCGAGATCCAGCGTCGCGAGGACGCCTTCGACGGCGAGTGGCCCACGGTGGTCCTCTCGAACCACGACCAGTCTCGGGCGGTGAGCCGCTACCTCCGAGCGCTCGGCCGGTCGGATGGCGTCACCCAGGACCGGGTCGCGAAGGCCGCGGCGACCCTCCTGCTGACCGTCCGCGGGACGCCATTCCTGTACTACGGCGAGGAGATCGGGCTCCCGGACATCCGGGTCCGACGGGACCAGATCGTCGACCCGCCGGCTCGTCGCGCCTCGTGGGCCTTCCCGTGGTGGAACCGCGATCAGTGCCGGACGCCGATGCCCTGGACGCCCGGCCCGAACGGCGGCTTCACGGCCGGCCGGCCGTGGCTGCCGATGATCCCGGGCCTGGCCCACCGGAACGTCGCCACCGAGGCCGCCCGAGACGACTCGGTGCTCGCCTACTACCGGCACCTCCTTGGGCTGCGCCGCTCGCGCCCGGCCCTGAATCGCGGCTCCATCCACCTCGAGCCGGCCGGCGAGCGGGATGTCCTGGCCTACCGCCGGGAGGCCGCGGACGAGCGGGCCTTCATCGCGATCAACACCTCGGTCCGGGCGCGCTCGACGCTGCTGCCCGCGGGCCGCTGGCGGCTCGAGCTCAGCACGCATCGGGCGGCGCTCGGCGACTCGGTCGAGGGGCGCCTGCCGCTGGGCCCGCTCGAAGCGGTGATTCTCGCCCCCGAGTGAATCTCGCCCCCGAGTGATTCTCGACCCCGGGTGATTCTCGCCCCCGATGGACGCGCAACGGGACCATCGTCCGGGGTCCGGAGATGCCGCGCGGTCGGTGGCGGAGCAGGGCGGCCCGCGCAGTACGATGCGTTCCGCCGGCGTGCACCACCCGCGGGTTCCGCGGGATCGCAGCAGCCGGCGTTGGCCCGGGGGGTGGGGTAGCGTGCCGATCGAGTTCCTGCGGCGGCGATCGAGCAGAGCCGAGCCTGCGGCGCCCGCGCCACTGGCCGCGCCTCCCGCCATGCCCGAGGAGGTCATCGCCCAGGATCACCAGATCCGGCTGAATTACGGCGCGAAGACCAGCGAGGGCGTTCGCCTCGGCGCCTCGCCCGAAGCCCTCGCGGAGCTGCCGGCGATGGTGGGCAGCGTGGCCCTGACGCCGATCGAGGTGGTCGAGCCGCGCGAGCTCGACACGGGCCAGGCCTCGCCCGCGATCATTCGGACCTCGGAGGCCGCGGCCTGGATCCGGGCGCATGGTCAGCTGTCGCCGATCACCCGCCACGCGCTCTACCTCCTCGAGACGCTCGACGCCATCGACCCGGCCTACGAGACGTTCGCCTGCGCCCTGCTCGATGGGGCCGCGGATCCAGCCGGCTATCCGGACTTCAACGCGGTGGTCGGCGGGGTGGCGGCCCACTGGGACGAGGCCACGGGTGACCTGATCGTCCGCGCGGTCGTGGGCTGGGGCGGCAACGGCGCGCGTGGCGACACGGATCGGACGGCTCGGCGCCTCGTCGCCACGCTGTTCCGCAACATCCTCGAGAGCGGCCGGGTGGTCGGCCGTGCCGACGGCTCGCGTCCGAGCCCGAGCGTGGGGGCCGCGTCGGTGGCCTGTCAGCACTGCGGCTTCGCCTCGGCGGGGTTGCGCGCGCTGTACTGCCCGAAGTGCGGGATGCGGATGCTCCACTGAGGTCTCCGAGACCTCGAATTCGAGTAGGCTCGGTGGCGTGC
>DASUHU010000269.1:0-14928 GCA_036273395.1 Candidatus Limnocylindrales bacterium | reverse complement strand
ACTGGTCGGCCGGCCCCAAGGCGAGCACCAAGATGTGCAACGCCCGGGCCGAGACCATCGATCGGACGCCCGCCTACCGCTACGCCTTCGAGAAGCGACGCTGCCTCGTGCCGGTCGACTCGTTCTACGAGTGGCGACGCGAGGGCGGCTCGCGCCAGCCGTACGCCGTGGTGAGGCGGGACGGCAAGCCGCTCGCGCTCGCCGGCCTGTGGGCCGGCTGGCACGACGATGACACCGGCGAGGTCGTCCGATCGTTCACGATCGTGACGACGGAGGCGAACGACGTGGTCCGCCCGATCCATGACCGGATGCCGGTCGTGCTGCCCGAGTCGGCCTGGGACCTGTGGCTCGATCCGACGGCGACCGATGCCCCGGCCCTTGCCGAGCTCAAGGGCCTGCTCGTGCCCGCGGACGACGACTGGCTCGAGGCGTACCGCGTCAGCCGGCGCGTCAACGACGTCCGCAACGACGATCCCGGCCTCGTCGCGCCCCTCGACTCCACGGGCGCGGCCGAGACGGACGAGTCCGGCGACCAGCTGACCCTGCTCAGCGACGAGGACTGACCCGCTCCAGCCCGAGTGCCGCCGCGGTCGAGCGCCAGGCGGACTCCGCCGCCTCGCCGCCATCGAGCCGCGTCGCGAGGTCCGCGACGACACCGGCGAAGGCGCCGTCGGGATCGGTCGCCGGGGCGCCGAGCCGGATCGCGGCGCTCGACCCCTCGCCATCCCCCAGCGCGACGAGCGCCGCGCCCGACCACGCGGCGGCATCCGCCGCGGCCACTTCGAGATCGGCCTGCGGGTCGGCGAGCACGACCACGCGGACGTCCGGGAGGTAGCGCAGCGCGAGCTCGACCTCTGGCGGCTCGAGGGTTGGTGCCGCTGACCGCAGGACCGCGGCGTGTCCGACGCCCGCCGACGCGAGCTCGGCGAGGGCCCGATCGCCGGCTGCGTCGGGTGACGCCGTCACCACGAGCTCGACCGTCGCGCCGCGCTGGGCCACGCGCCGGGCAATCGGCGCCGCATACCCGCGGGCGAGGCGCCCGATCACCACGATCATCGATCGGAGCCTAGCCGCTCGGCCGATCGCGAGGCAGACTGTCCGCGATGCCGCCCCTCGGGGAGGCGGCCCGGTGCGCGGAGGACGGGGCATGGCCTTCGGGGAACGCAGCGACGACGACGATCCCATCTGGTCGACGAATCTCGCGCCGCTGGAGGAGATTGGCGGCCAGGAGGAATCGCTCGAGCTCCTGGGCAACCGGCTCCGGGCGTCGGGCGTCGCCCGGCTCGGGCGGTTCCGGCGGCTGACCGACTACGTGAACTTCCTCGAGGGCTTCTTCACCCTCCACGAGGTCACGCTCCTGAGCCGCGCCGGCGAGCCGACGAAGATCACGATGCCCGAGCTCCGCGTCCAGCTCGACGACGTGGGCCTGATCGCCCAGCGACAGGCGACCGATCTGCCGGCCCTCCAGGATTCGAACATCCAGATCGAGAAGGTCTCGCAGCACCTCGTCCTCATGACCCGGGCCCACATCGTGGCCGGCGACGTCCACGTCCACGCTGGCGGCTCGCTGCTCCATTTCGTGGACAGCACGGACCCCCGGTTCATCCCGATGTCCGACGTCCGGGTGCGATGGCTGGACGATCACGCGCTCGTCGGGCACTTCCCGTTCGCCCTCGTGCAGCGGAGCCAGATCCTCGGCGTCGCAACCCACGGCCTCGGTGGCTCGGTCGAGGCCGAGCGGCGACGCGAGGCTGACGGCGCCGCGGTCGCCGCGGCGGCTGATGGCGCCGCGCAGGAAAGCCCGCTCGGCTAGTCCGAGACGGGACGTCGCTCAGGCCGCCTCGCGCTCGACCGCGATCAGACCGCCTCGCGCTCGACCGAGATCTCGCCGAGGCCCGCGGCCTCGAGCGCCGGCAGGAATGCATCGGCGTCCCCGACCAGGAGGATCGAGGCCTCATCCGGCCGGACGTGCTCCCGGGCCGCCTCCGCGACCGCGTCCGCGGTGACCGCCTCGATCGCCGGCCGGTAGCGGGCCAGCTCGTCGTCGGCGAGGCCGTACACGACGATGCTCGAGATCGCGCCGACGACCGCGGGCGGCGTCTCGAACCGGAGCGGAAACACCCCGACGAGGAAGTCGCGGGCGGAGCTGAGCTCCTCGGTCGTGACCTCGCGGTCCCGGATTCCGTGCAGCTCGGTGAGGATCGCCTCGATCGCGGGGACCGTGACCTCGGTGTTGACGGCGGCCCGGGCCGCGAACGGGCCGGCGGCGCGGCGGAGGTCGAACCCGGCGTTCGCGCCGTAGGTGTAGCCGCGCTCCTCCCGGAGGACGCGGTTCAGCCGCGAGTTGAAGAGGCCGCCCAGGATGGCGCTCATCACCGAGAGCGCGTGGAAGTCGGGGATCCTCCGGCGCAGGCCGACGTGGCCGATCCGGATCTCCGTCTGGACCGAGCCTGGCCGGTGGAGGACGCGGACTCGTGGCCCGCCCGCGGCCGCCTTGGCAAGGATCTGCCGCGGGCCCTCGCAGACCGGCGTGGGGGCCCAGCGGGCGAACCGTGCCCGGGCGAGCGCCGGCACGTCGATGCCCTCGAGGTCGCCACCGACGATGAGCGTCATGCGGTTCGGATCGAAGCGGCGGGCGTGCATCGATCGGACGGCGTCCGCGGTGAGGGCCTCGACGCTCTCGCGCGTGCCGCCAGCCGGGCGGCGGTAGGGGCTGCCGGGTGCGTAGATCGTCTCGATGAATCCTTCCTCGGCCCGGCGCCTGGGATCGGCGCGGGCCTGGAGCAGGTCGTTGAGCCGCTCGTCGCGGAGCCGCTCGACGTCCGCCTCGGGGAAGACCGGCGACTCCATGACCTCGGCCACGAGGTCGAGGGCCGGCTCGAGTCGCTCGCCGGGCACGTCGACCGCGACCGACAGCGCATCCCAGCCCGCCTCGGCGTGGATCGAGGCGCCGAGCCGCTCGGCCGCCTCCACGAGCTCGATCGCGTCGTGGCGCTCGGTTCCCTCGGTCATCGCCCGGGCCATGAGGACCGTGAGTCCCGCCTCGGGATCGAGCTCGTCGCTCGCCCCGATCGCCTCGAACAACGCTCCCGCGAGGAGCTCGCGCTCGGGCAGGTTCACGGCGATGACGTCGATGCCGTTGTCGAGGCGGGTGTGCTCGAAGTCCGGGAAGGCGTACGGCCGCGGCGCGCCCGGGCTGGGCCGTTCCGCGACGACCGTCATGCCGCGGCCTCGGACAGCTCGCCCACGCCCGCCGGGAGGTACGTGAGCACCAGGCGGTTCTCCGGCCGGAAGACCTCGGCACAGACCGAGCGGATCTGCTCGGCCGTGACGGCGAGGTAGCGCGGAAGCATCCGGTTGATGAGGTCCGGATCGTCGAGGAGCGTCGCGTACATCGACAGCCGATCGGCCTTCTCCTCGACCCGCATGAGGGCGCCCAGCTCGTCGGCCTCGGTCAGGGCCTTGGCTCGCTCGAGCTCGTCGTCCGAGACGGGTTCCCGCGTCATCCGGTCGAGCTCCTCCCAGTAGGCCGCTTCGAGCTCCTCGAGATCGACGCCGGGCCGGGCCGTGGCCCAGCCGGACGTGAGCGAGGCACCGGCGACCAGGCCCATCGAGAACAGGGCGACGTCCTGGGCCAGGCGCTCCTCGCGGACGAGCCGGCGATGGAGCCGCGAGCCCTTGCCGCCGGCGAGGATCTGGCCGGCCAGGTCCAGGGCATCGAGGCGCGGGTCGCCGAGGAGCGGCGAGCGGAAGCCCCAGATGATCCGGGGCAGCGGGACGCGGTCCGGGATCACCTCCCGAATCTCACCCCCGAGGGTCATCGGCAGGTCCATGTGCGGCAGCGGCACCGGCAAGGCCGGATTCCTCGGGATCTCGCCGAAGTAGCGCTGCACCCAGGTCCGGGCCTGGGCCGGGTCCACGTCGCCGACGAGGGTCAGGACGACGTTGTTCGGGGCGTAGTGGAGCCGGAAGAACGAGGTCACGTCATCGACCGACGCGGCGTCGAGGTCCTCCATCGAGCCGATCGTCGCGTGGTGGTACGGGTGGCCCTCGGGGTACAGCCCGGCGAGGACCTTCTCGACCCAGCTGCCGTACGGCCGGTTGTCGTACGACCAGCGCTTCTCGTTCTTCACGACCTCGCGCTGGTTGTCGAGGTTCTCCTGGCTCAGCGCGTCGGGCAGGGTCGCGAGGCGATCGGCCTCGAGCCACAGGGCCAGCTCCACCTGGTTCGACGGCAGCGTCTCGAAGTAGTTCGTCCGATCCAGCCAGGTCGAGCCGTTGGCCACGCCACCCGCGCCCTGGACGATCGCCATGTGCTCGGCCTTGCCGACGTGAGCCGAGCCCTGAAACATGATGTGCTCGAAGAGGTGCGCGAACCCGGTCCGCCCGGCCTGCTCGTGCTTCGAGCCGACGTCGTACCACAGGTTGACCGCGACGACCGGGGCGAGGTGGTCCTCGCTGATGATCAGGCGCAGGCCATTCTCGAGGCGTTCGTCCGAGAAGGCGACGTGCGGGATCGAGACGCCTCGCTCGATGTGGTGGGCGCGCGCTCCCCGCTCCCTGGACGACGGGCCGCTCAAGCGGGCGCCGCCACGACGACGAGCGTGACGACGAGCCCGATGAGGCAGCCCTCCGCGATCAGCTCCAGCGCCCGGCGACGATCGGCGCCGAGCTGGCTCCCGACGACCCGGCGCTCGTGGCCGAGGCGCCCGAAGTTCTCGATGCCGCCCATCCCGAAGCGGACGCAGAACTTCCGGACCACCTGGAGCCAGCTCACGCCGGCCCCAGCGGCGAAGGGCCAGACGACGAGCCGCAGCGTGGCCGGAGCCTGGAGCGCGAGGAGCCAGAACGCGAGCGCCGCGGTGAACACGGTCAGGGCGATCGCGAACCGCCGCCGGCGGGCGATCTCGTCCGGCCCGATGTTGCAGCGGGGTCCGGAGGCCGACGAGGAGTGGAGCATGGCCGGAGGATAGCCCGCCTCGGCACTTGACCGATCGATCCGACCTTGTTAGATTGCCATCTAACACACGTGAGGTGTCACTAGAACCGATGGCCGCCCGAACCAGGACCAATGCGATCGCCCGAACGCGGCCCGTCGCCGCCCCGGCGCCGGTCCGCGACTTCACGGGTGCGGCGCCGCGGTTCAGCGTCGAGTGGGATGCCCGGCCCGCCTACGACTTCCTCTTCTCGCTCGCGCCGGACGCCGGCTCGACCGACGACCTGCCGTCCGAGGACCGGAGCTGGCTCCAGCAGGCGCGAACGGACCTCGAAGCGCAGCAGCCTGCAGCCGCAGCCTTCGTGCGAGAGGGTCCAGCGATCCACCTCGGCGGGTTCCTCGTCAACCATCCCGATGTCCACACGTCATCCGAGGTCGTCGCGGCCCTTCGCGACGCGGACCCGCGCGATGTCATCCGGTCGACGATGAGCGAACACCTCATGGGCAAGCCCGAGGTGGCTCGGCTGCTCGACGAGGCGCTCGACGGTGATCCCGGCGCCGCCGGGTCCCTACGCGCAACGCTCGAGCACGACATGCACGGCGGCCGGCTCGCGTTCCTCGACGACCCAAGCGCCTGGCTCGGGGGTACGGTCGACATCCTCGACCACTGGGTCGCTCCATTTGCCGAGATCGAGGGCCGAGTCGCAGCGATCCAGGTTCGTGACGTCGATCGGCGGGCAGCCGACCGGGAGAGCCTCACGGGCAGCGACCTCATCGAGCGGACGACCGGTGGCGTGCGAATGGTCCCGGACCCATCGGTGACCCGGGTCATCCTCGCTCCGTCGTACTTCTCGCGGCCGTACAACTACCTGCTCGCGGGCGAGGGCTGGCGGTTCGCGGGGTACCCCGTGGCCGACGCGGCCCTCGACCTCGACCCGCTCTCGCCCCCGGCGTCGGTGCTGCGCCTCCATCGGGCGCTCGGTGATCCGACCCGGCTGCGAATCCTCAAGCTCCTGGCCGATCGGGACCGCTACGGCACCGAGCTCGCGGAGATCCTCGAGCTCAGCAAGCCCACGATCACCCACCACCTGACCCAGCTGCGAGTCGCCGGCCTTGTGACGGCCGTGGAGTCCGGCTCGACGATCTACTACCACCTCCGCCGGGACCGGCTGGACGAGGGCACGGGCGACCTCCGCGCCTTCCTCGCGAACTAGGAGCTGCCATGGGCCATGACGACCGCCTCGGCGGGTGCCCGAGTGTTAGACGACGATCGAATGAAGGACAGATGCTCGTGAGCATCAGAGGGGAGCGAGGACGATGAAGGCCTTTGCCGATTTCCGCATGACGATGATCCGGGAGCGCCAGGGCGCGCTCCGAAGCGACGCCGCGCGTGCGCGGCTGATCAGCCGCCCGACCGATGGCTTCGCGGTCGATGACGCCCTCATGCCCGCGGCCCCGGCTCCGGCCCCGGCGCGAGGGCCCCTGACGATCCCAGCGGCGGCGACCGCCTCAGGCGGTCACGCCAAGACCAGCTCCGGTGACGGCTGCCGCGAGGGCGCTGTCGCTGCCTGACTGAGCTGTGGTGCTCCCGCCGGCGGCCGACGCACCGCCGCCGGCGGGCACCCAGGCCGTCAATGCTCGGACCTCGCTGATCCGGGCGGCGATCGCCGGATCCATCGCCTCCGCGGCCGCCAGGGCCGTCTCGATCGCGGTCAGGCACAGCACGCCCTCGGCGATCGCCGCGAGCCGGATGTCGGCCGCGTCCCGCACCGCGCCTGACCGTGGCGTGGGCGTGTTCACCACGAGCCCGACCCGGCCGGTCTCGATGAGTCCGACCACGTCGAGCAGGCTCCCTGACAACCCTCCTTCGGGGTCCTGGGCACTCCCCTCGCCCGGCAGCCGGGCGACGGACTCGGCCTCGTAGCCGGCGGCCGCGAGCGCCGCGCGGGTCCCGGTCGTCGCCGCGAGGCTGAAGCCGGCCCGAGTCAACGCCGCCGCGAGGCGGGCGAGGTGCGGCTTGTCGCGATCCGCGAGGGAGATCAGCGCGAGCGGCCGCTCCGCGCTTCGAGCCGGCACGAGCCCGGCGGCCCGGAGGGCCTTGGCCAGGGCGACCCGAGCGTCGGTATGGATCCCGATGACCTCGCCGGTCGACTGCATGAATGGCCCCACCGAGGGATCGACGCCTCGGAGCTTCGCGGTCGAGAACGCCGGGGCCTTGACGGCCACGAACGGCGGCGGCTGGAGGAGGCCGTTCGGCCAGCCCATCGGCTCGAGCATCTCGCCGAGGGCGATCCGGACCGCGAGGTCGACCATCGGGACCCCAGTGACCTTCGAGAGGAACGGCACGGTCCGGGAGGCGCGCGGGTTGACCTCGATGAGGTAGACGCCGTCCTCGCGGACGATGAACTGGGCGTTGACGAGGCCGCGGGCGCCGAGCGCCTTCACGACCCGCTCCATCGTCGTGACGATGAGGCCCTGATCGGCCTCGGACACGGTCTGCGGCGGGAACAGCCCGACCGAGTCGCCCGAGTGGACCCCGGCCCGCTCGACGTGCTCGAGGAGCCCGGGGATCAGGACCCGCTCGCCGTCGCTGACGGCGTCGACGTCGACCTCGGTGCCCTCGAGGTAGCGATCGATCCGGACCGGCCGATCGGGATCGACGACGGTCGCCGCGGCGAGCTGGCGGACGAGGTCGTCGGGCGAGTAGCAGAAGTCGATCGCGAGCCCGCCGATGACGAAGCTCGGCCGGACGATGACCGGATAGCCGATCCGCTCGGCGATGGTCAGCGCCTCCTCGACCGATCGAGCCATCCCGCCTTCCGGCTGGGGCACGCCGAGGCGATCGAGGAGCGCCGCGAAGCGCGTTCGCTCCTCGGCCTGGTCGATGGCCTCGAGATCGCTCCCGAGGAGCTCGACGCCGCCCGCGGCCAGCGGCGCCGCGAGGTTGAGCGGGGTCTGGCCGCCGTAGGCCACGAGGGCCGGGACCGTCGGCCCGCCGGAGGCCGATTCCGACTCCGCGTCGAGGACGTCGAGGACGCTTTCGGCATCGAGCGGCTCGAAGTACAGCCGGGTCGAGGCGTCGAAGTCGGTCGAGACGGTCTCCGGGTTCGAGTTGATCATGACCGCCGACCAGCCCGCCTCGCGGAGAGTCGCCGCGGCCTTCACGGCGCAGTAGTCGAACTCGATCCCCTGCCCGATCCGGACCGGGCCGCTGCCGATGACCAGCGCGGCCGGCCGCGGCGCGAGCGGCGCCTCGGGCTCCGAGCCGGCCGCGGAATAGGTCGCGTAGAAGTACGGCGTCTCGGCCGCGAACTCCGCGGCGCATGTGTCGACCATCGCGTAGCCGGGGCGAAGGTTCAGGGTCCCGCGTGCGGCTCGCAGCTCGCTCGCCGAGGTTCCCGCCAGCTCGGCCAGGTCGCGATCCCCGAACCCGGCCCGCTTGGCGGTGGCCAGGTATGCCGCGGCGGCCCGATCGTTCGGGTCGGCGAGGCGCGGGCCGACGGCTCGCACCGATCGCTCGAGGGCGACGTTCCGCTCCATCTCCGCGAGGAACCACGGCGAGATCCCGGTTGCCGCCCGAAGGGTCTCGGTGGCTACACCGCGCCGAAGCAAGGCGAGCACTCGCCACAACCGATCGTCGGATGGCGCCAGGAACGTCGCCAGCTCGGCGACGCGGCTGGCCGAGTCGGCGGCGTCGGCAACGCCCGCGGCCGTGGCGAGCGCATCGGCGGTGGCGCTCCACGTCGGATCCTCTGCCAGCAGGCCGGCGCCCGCCTGCTCGAGCCCGCGGAGGGCCTTGTTCAGGGCCGCGCCGAAGGTTCGGTCGATGGCCATGACCTCGCCGGTCGCCTTCATCTGGCTGCCGAGGCTGCGATCCGCTCCGGGGAACTTGTCGAACGGGAAGCGCGGCAGCTTGACCACGACATAGTCGAGTGCCGGCTCGAACGCCGCGACGGTCGTGCCCGTGATCGCGTTCGGGATCTCGGCGAGCCGCCGCCCGATCGCGATCTGGGCCGCGACGCGGGCGATCGGATAGCCCGTGGCCTTGCTCGCGAGCGCGGACGAGCGCGAGACCCGGGGGTTGACCTCGATGACCGCGTACTCCGTCGAGTCCGGCGAGAGCGCGAACTGGACGTTGCAGCCACCCTCGACGCCGAGCGCCCGGATGATCGCGAGCGCGGCGCTTCGGAGCCGCTGGTGGACCTGGTCCGTGAGGGTCTGGACGGGGGCCACGACGATCGAATCGCCGGTGTGGACGCCGAGGGGATCGACGTTCTCCATCGAGCAGACCGCGATGCACGTGTCGTCCGCGTCGCGCATGACCTCGTACTCGATCTCCTGCCAGCCGACGAGGCAGCGCTCGACCATGACCTGGCCGATGGGGCTTGCCCGGAGGCCGCTCCGGACCCGCTCGCGGTAGGCCGGCTCGGTCGCCACGATCCCGCCGCCCGTGCCGCCGAGGGTGAAGGCCGGCCGGATGATCGCGGGCAGCCCGATCGTCGCGAGCGCCTCGTCCGCGGAGCGGCGGCGCTCCTCGGCCGTCGGCCCCTCGACGATGAACGACGGCGCGTAGGGCTGGCCGATCGAGTCGAGGAGGTCGCGGAAGGCCTCGCGATCTTCGGCCATCTCGATGGCCCGGAGCGGTGTCCCGAGCAGTCGCACGTCATGGCGATCCAGGACGCCGGCATTGGCGAGGTCCATCGCGAGGTTGAGCGCGGTCTGGCCGCCGAGCCCCGCGAGCAGGCCCTCCGGCCGCTCGGCCGCGATGACGGCCTCGATCGCCTCGACCGTGAGCGGCTCCAGGTAGACCGCGTCCGCGACCTCGGGGTCGGTCATGATCGTCGCCGGGTTGGAGTTCACGAGGATCGTCCGGATGCCCTCGGCCCGAAGCGCCCGGCAGGCCTGGGTCCCGGCGTAGTCGAACTCCGCCGCCTGGCCGATGACGACCGGGCCCGATCCGATGATCAGGACCGACTCGGGCTTTCCTCGGGTCATCGGGCGCTCGCCGCGGCGAGGAACCGGTCGAAGACCGCGAGGGCATCGAGCGGCCCGGGCGCACCCTCGGGGTGGTACTGGACCGTCTCGATCGGCAGCTCCGCGTGGCGCAGGCCCTCGACCGAGCCGTCGTTCAGGTTGACCTGGCTGACCCGGAAGCCGCTGCCCGGCGGCAGCGTGTCGCCGACCACCTGGACCTCGTGGTTCTGGGCCGTGACCTGGACGTAGCCCGTGTCGATGTCCCGGACCGGGTGGTTCGCGCCGTGGTGCCCGAACCGCAGGCGCTTCGTCTCGGCTCCCGCCGCGCGACCCACGATCTGGTGGCCGAGGCAGATCCCGAGGAGGGGCCGGCCATCGTCGATGACGGCCCTCGCGAGCGCGACCTGGCCCGCGAGCCGGGCGGGATCGCCGGGGCCGGGCGAGAGCACGACGCCGCCGATGTCGCGTGCCAGCAGGTCGGCCGGGGTCGCGGTGTGGGGCAGGACCCGGACCCGCGCGCCGCGCCTGCGGAGGCTCCGGACGATGTTGGCCTTGAGCCCCAGGTCGACGATCGCCACGAGCGGGCCGCCCTCGGTGAGGTCCCCGATCTCCGTGACGGCCTCGGGTGAGACCTGCCCGACGAAGTCCTGGTCCTCCCAGCGGGTCACCGCGCGGGCGCGGGTCGCGGCCGCGGCGGCCTCCAGCTCCCCTGGCACCGTGAGGACCCCTCGGAGGCAGCCGGTCGACCGGAGGTGCCGGGCGAGCGCGCGCGTGTCGATGCCCGCGATCGCGGGGATGCCGTTGTCGCGCAGGAGCCGGGCGAGCTGCCGCGCGTCCTCGAGAACGGCCGCGGTGGCATTGCCGACGACGAGACCGCGCAGCCAGGGCCGGATCGACTGATCATCGTCGGGCAGCCGGCCGTAGTTGCCGATGAGCGGGTAGGTCATGACCACGACCTGGCCGGCGTAGGACGGGTCGGTGCAGACCTCCTGGTAGCCGGTCTGGCTCGTGTTGACCACGAGGTCGCCGCCGGCGGCGAGATCCGCCCCGAACGCGACGCCTCGGAAGACCGTGCCATCCTCGAGCGCGAGGAGCGCCGGACCCAGGTCCCCGATCCGCGGGTCGACGACCGCATCGGGCCGCGGCTGCGGCGGGCGAGGCCGCGACGGGGTCCGTGCCGTCACGACCACGGCGCGACCGCGCCCGCCGACCCGGGCACGCGAAGCAAGGGGATCGAGCGAATCGGGTGGGCGGGCTGCCGATGCGTGCGGCGACGATCGCCGCCGATGGTGCGTGGCGCCATCGAGCCTCCTTTCCGGCCTCACGGGACCGGTACGCCGGCCTCACGGGACCGGCTCGAAAGAGTTATCGCAGACTAGCACGGGGTGGCATGTACCATCGCCCCCGGGAGCGGCGCCGGCGAGGACCGGTGCTCCGGTACAGGGGGGCGGTTCATGCGGAGGCTGCTCGCCGTCGTCATGACGGCGATGGTGCTGGCGGGGTGCTCGGGCCAGGGCAGCACCTCGAACGATCCATACCAGATCGTCAATGCGTCGGTCGACGCGTCGTGGAACCTCGTCCAGGTCAACATCGGCGCCTCCGGGACCGCGGACGGCAAGACGGTCAGCGTCGACCCGTCCGCGATCCAATTCGTCGTCGACACGAAGGGCAAGCGCGCGGCCTTCCACGTCTCGCTGCCGGTCGCCGATCTGGGCGCGTCGGCGAGCGACCTCGCCGGCCTGGGCATCACCGGCTCGACGCTCGATCTCGACGTCGTCTACGACGGGCAGGCGCTCTACGCCAAGGGCCCGGTGGTGTCTTCGCTGCTGACCCTCCTGCTGGCCCAGTCGGGCGGGACGACCGGCGATCTCAGCGGCTGGGTCCAGCTCGCGACCAAGGCCGAGCTCGACACCCTGGCGACGTCGCTCGCCGGCTCACTCGGTCAGGGCGTCCTGCCGTCGCTCGCCATCCCGTCCTTCGCCGTGCCGTCCGGGCACACCGCCGACTCGATCAAGCAGGCCCTCTCCGACGCGGGGGTCACGCTGACGTACGTCGGGAGCGAGACGAAGAACGGCAAGAGCGCCTACCACCTCTCGGTCGCCATCGATGCGGCGAAGCTCAAGGCGAGCAAGGCCTTCGGTGCGGCCGACGCGTCGCAGCTGGCCGAGGTCGAGGACGCGCTCGGCCAGGTCACGCTCTCCGGCGATCTGTGGATCGCGACCGACACGAGCCATGTCGTCGAGGTCGACCTGCACGTGCGACCCGGCCCGAACGCCTCGCCCTCGCCGAGCGGTCCCGAGCAGGCCGATGTCCAGATCGCTGTGTCGGAGCCGACCGACGATTCGGCCCTCAAGGCGCCGGCGACCTTCACGCCGGTCGACCTGAGCTCGATCCTCGGTCAGGCGCTCCAGATGTTCGGGAGCGGCATCAACAACCCATAGGCGTGGCTCGCGGGTGCCTTCGGGCGGGTCACCAACGGCACGGCGCCGGCAGGCCCGGCCACGGCGTCTGACCTGGCTCGTGAACCGGGCAGTTGATCGTCTCCAGGATCCGCGGCTGCGCGGTCGTCCACACGACGAGCGCCGCGCCGACGGGCATCACGAGGACGATCACCAAGGCGAGTACCGCCGCGGATCGAGCCGCTCGGTAAGGGCCTGCGTCGTTCATCGTTCTGGGACCATAGCGACGCCGGCCCGGGCTGGAAACGCGTAGTTCCTGCAGATGCCGGGCAGGCCACACGTGCCGGTCAGCGTCGCGGCGGGGTTCGAAGTGGTGAGCCCGCAGGGACTTGAACCCTGAACCCGCTGATTAAGAGTCAGCTGCTCTGCCATTGAGCTACGGGCCCGCGGATCGGAAAGGATACCCGATGTCGGCTGTCCGAACGAACGGCGGGCGGTCCCAGAACCGCCGACCTGCCGCGGGGGAACGAGTCGACATCCTTCCTCCGGGACGCTGAGAATATGCGGCGGTCGCGGCACGGAGCAGGGAGGGAGCGCATGGCCAGCGACATCGAGCGGCCGAGCGTGGCGATCATCCTGCCCGCGTATAACGAGGAGCTCACGGTCGCAGCCACGATTCGCGAGTTCCGGGCCGCGATCCCCGAGGCAGCCATCGTGGTCGTCGACAACAACTCCCGCGACGGGACGGGGCAGGCCGCCCGGGCGGTCTTCGGCGAGATCGGTGGTGACACCCGGTTGATCCGCGAGCCCCGCCAGGGCAAGGGCCTGGCCGTCCGCCGGGCGTTCTCGCAGGTGGTCGCCGACGTCTACGTCCTCGTCGATGCCGATCAGACGTACCCGGCCGACCGAGTCCATGACCTGATCGCTCCGATCCTCGCCGACGAGGCCGACATGGTCGTCGGCGATCGGCTCGCGGCCGGTCGCTATGCCGCGCAGAGCCCCCGGCCCTTCCACGATCTCGGGAACCGTCTCGTCCTGGGACTCGTGAACCGCCTCTTCGGCGCGACGCTGCACGACGTGATGAGCGGGTATCGAGCCGTGTCGCGCGCCTTCGTGCTGGGTTATCCGATCCTCGTGGACGGCTTCGAGATCGAGGTCGACATGACCCTGCACGCCCTGGACAAGCAGTTCCGAGTCGTCGAGATTCCGGTGGAGTACCGGGAGCGACCATCGGGCAGCGTCTCGAAGCTCCGAACGTTCAGCGACGGGCGGCGGGTCCTGTACACGATCCTCCGGGTCACGCGCCATTACCGGCCGCTGCTGTTCTTCGGGACGCTCGCGCTGCTGTTCGGCCTGGCCGGCCTCGTCGCCGCGATTCCCGTGGCACAGGACTGGATCGCGTTCCAGTACATCTACCACGTGCCGCTCGCCATCCTTGCCACTGGCCTGGAGGTCGTCGCGGCGATCCTGCTGGCCCTCGCGCTCGTGCTCGACTCGGTTGTGCACCTCGGCCGGATGAGCTACGAGCGGGACCTCCTGAACGCCACGCCCTCGCGATCATCCAGTCGCCGTGACGACCAATCGACGTGACGGCGCGAACGGCTGAGGACCCGACGGCCCCGCTCAGCCGCCGCTGGCCGGTCGCGGAGGCCGCCCTGCGCCGGCTCGAATGGGTCGCCCTCGGGGTGATCACCCTCGTACCAATCGGGCTCGTGCTGTACGCGGGGCGGCACGGGCTGAACGTCACGCCGGATTCCGTTGGCTATGTGGCCGCGGCCCGATCCTTCGCAAGCTCCGGGGCGTTCATCTACTGGGACGGGACGCCGTTCACCCACTGGCCCTTCGGCTATCCCCTGCTGCTCAGCCTGCCGCTGGCGCTCGGTCTCAGCCCGGAGTCCGCGGCGATGGCGATCAACGTGCTCGCCCTGGCGGCGCTGGTGCTGGCCACCTACGCCGTGGCCCGTCAGGCCCTCGCGTCCCCAGTGCTCGGCCTCGTCGCCGCAGGGTTCAGCGGCGTTGCTGGGGACACCCTTCGCGATGAGGTCTCGCTCCTCACCGAGCCGCTGTTCCTCGTGGCCTGCCTCGGGCTGATCGTCGGGCTCGGCCTGATCGCCCGCGGTGGCCTGTCGCGGCCGCGCCTCCTCGTCGTGGTGGGCTGCGCCACCGCCGGCGAGCTCCTGCGCTACATCGGGATCTCGCTCGTACCGGTCATCGGGCTGTCGATCCTCGTGATCGAGTGGCGCCGTGGCTGGCTCAGAGCCGGACTCGTGGCGGCCGGGGTCGCCTGTCTGTCCGCCCTGGGGACCCTCGTGGTCGCCGTCCACAACCTGCTCACGATCGGATCGCTGACCGGCTCCTTCGGTCCCTCGCAGGCCACCCCGGCCAGCCTCGGCAAGATCGCCCTGACCGTCTTCGGACAGTGGCTGCTGCCGACGGCTTCCGGTTCAACCCCGCCGCTCGTGCTCGGCGCCGCGCTCGTCGCTCTGGCGGTCCTCGGATCGGTGGCGCTGCTTCGGGAGCGCGGGCGCAGGGCCGTGCCACTCGTGGCGTTCGCCGCTCTCTACCCGGCGGCGCTCCTCGGCAGCGAGCTCCGCGTCGACGGCTACCTGGACGCCCGGT
>DASUHU010000268.1:0-2427 GCA_036273395.1 Candidatus Limnocylindrales bacterium | reverse complement strand
AGTCGAGCCCGCCGTCGCGGGCGATCACGACCTCGCCATCGAGGACGCAGCGGTCCGGCAGCGAGGCTCGCAGCGGCGCGGCGAGCTCGGGGAAGTAGCGATCGAGGGGCCGGAGGTCGCGAGACTGGATGTACGTCTCGTCGCCGTCCCGGAAGACGAGGGCCCGGAAGCCGTCCCACTTCGGCTCGAACAGCCAGCCATCGCCCTCGGGCAGGCCATCGGCAGCCTTGGCCAGCATCGGCTCGAGCGGTGGATCGAACGGCAGGTGCACCCGCGGCATGGTAGGCCAGCCGCATTGCCGAGCCGGCCCTCGGCCATGCCCCTGACACTCGGGTCGGGGCAGGCTGGCTGCGGATCGAAAGGAGGCTGTCGATGCCGGCCAAGACCGAGAAGCAGCGCAAGTTCATGGGCGCCGAGCTCGAGCGGAAGCGCGAGGGCAAGAAGACGAAGACCGGGATGAGCGAGAAGGAGCTCGAGAAGATGGCGAGCAAGAAGAAGAGCTGACAATGGCCAGCGAGAAGCAGCGCCAAGCCGCCCGCCGGAATATCAAGAAGGCTCAGGCCGCGGCCAGGGACAAGCGCACCATCGCCCACCTCCCGAAGGCGACCCGGACGGCTCTCGGCAAGAAGGGCGCCGCTGCGCGCTCCGGCGCCTAGCCCCGGCAGGGCTCGGGCTAGACCACCTTCTCGGCCGGCAGAACCTCGACGAACTCGCCTCCCAACCGGGCCGCGTCGAAGGCCTTGCCGACCAGGTGGTGGTAGGGCACGCCGCTGAACTCGTGGTGCGAGCGGGTCGGGATGTCCGCGCCCTCCGCGAACTCCTTCCGCTGGAGCTCGATGTAACCCTGCTCCTGGCGCTCGGCCATCGCCGCGAGGAGCGTCGAGAGCCCATGCCCCTCGGCGTGCTGTCCGCCGAGCGTGATGAAGATGAACTTGAACCCGAGCTCGCCGAGCTCGGCGAAGGTCAGCGGGTTCGGGTCGAGGAACCACTTGAAGCTCGACGACCAGTTGAACGCGAAGTGGGCCTCGGGGAAGCGCCGCCGAACCTCCGAGGCGAAGGTCTCGACCGGCTCGCGATCCGAGGTCGGGAACTCGCACCACACGAGATCGGGGATGCCCGTGTCGAGGTAGCGTGAAGCTCGCTCGATCGCGAGGTCGAGGCCCCGTGCCGGCTCCGGGGCATCGACGGCCGAGACGCCGTCGGTCCGAGCAATGATCGTGAAGTCATCGCGTCCGAGGTCGTCGGCCACGGCTCGCATCATCCGGAGCTTGCCGGCCATCTCCCGGGCCGGCACGAGGGCCTTGCCGCCGATGTGGCCGCAACGCTTGGGCAGGACCTGGTCCTCGAGGTGCGCGGCTGCCACGCCGGCCGTCACCAGGAGCTCGGTCTGGCGCTGGACGTTGAAGATGTTGCCGTAGCCGGCGTCCATGTCGACCACGACCGGCGGGATATCGAGATGACGCGGCGCAATCCCCTTCTCGGGATCGCCGACGGCCATCGTCAGCTGGAACTTGCGAAGCGCACTCACGGTGCGTCGCGCGCCGTCGGCGATCTCGGGGCCGCTGTAGAGGTCCATGTCGGTCGTCCCGAGGTGTCCGATCGCGAACGAGTAGCCACTGAAGTAGACGGCCTTGTAGCCGTGGTACATGACGAGCTGGGCGCCCATCGGGTCATAGACCCCGGGCCCGAACAGGTACGGCTCGGATTCGAGGAGCGCCCGGAAGCGCGTCGCCGGGTGGACCCAGCGCGACATCGGGATGCCAAAGCCCTCCGGCAGGAGCGGGCTCGGGCTGAGGCGCGGGCCGGTGGCGTCGGATCCCGCCACGTGACCGTTGCGCCCGTTCCGGCCGATCGGGTCAGTCATTCTCGTGATCCGCTTCGCAGAACCCGTCGACACAGGTGCACTCGGCCGGCGGCTCGTACGCGGTCGGAACGACGGACGGCTCGCGCGGTTCCGGAACGTGGACGGGCATCGCCTGGGCGACACCGTCAGGCTCGGTCGTGGGACCGCGTCGCGACCATCGGGAGCCCTCGACGCGGGTGCGCGTCCGCCAGCGGCCGCGCCGGGCGTCGGGTTCGAGCTCGATCGTGATGCGCGCAGGACCTGTCATCGAGGCACCTCCTGGGCTGGGAGCGGAGGCGACCGTGGCATGCGGTTGTCATCACGTCCAATCGATCCAGGTGATCCGTGTCATCAGCGATCGTTATGGTCGAGCGGGCGAAGCCGGCCGCGGGAAGGCCGCCGCAACCTCTGCCCCGGAGGGGTCGCATGCAGCTGGCACAGGTCGAGGGCTTCGTCGAGGTGGCCCATCGAGGAAACCTCAGCCGGGCGGCCGAGAGCCTGTTCATCACCCAGCCGGCGCTGACGGCCCGGCTGCGGGCGCTCGAGGCCGAGGTCGCGACACCGCTGTTTCGCCGCGGGCGCCG
>DASUHU010000267.1:0-6364 GCA_036273395.1 Candidatus Limnocylindrales bacterium | reverse complement strand
CGGGCGCGGCTCGATCTCGATCGCCGGGACGACGACCGGGGCGAGGCCGCGGTCGACGAGGGCCAGCGCCAGCGCGGGCGCCTGGTCGGCGCTCCGGGTCACGAGTACGCCGGGCCATTCCGCTGCGACCGCGAACCCGCTGGCTGCGCGCGCGAGGTCCCCGAGCACGGCCTCCACGAGCTCCGTGTCGACCAGGCGCTGGTCCGCCTCCGGTGATCCCGCGCCGCCGGCGGACCTGCCGGCGGTCGTCCTGCGACGGGTGATCGTCGCGAGCGAGCCGTCGGGTCGCGCGAATCCCGCGATCATCTCGAGCCCGCCGTCCTCGGCCACGGTCGCGCTCGCCCCGAGGGGCGCTCGGCAGCCGCCCCCGGACGCGGCGAGGAGCTCGCGCTCGAGCGTGACCGCGCGGCGCGTCGCGGCATCGTCGAGGAGGGCGACGAGGCCGCGCGTCTCGGCGTCATCGGCCCGGACCTGGACCGCGAGCGCCCCCTGGCCGGGTGCGGGCGGGACGACGTCGGGCGGGAGCCGGAACGCGATCCGATCGCCGCGATCGAGCCGCGTCAGGCCGGCTTCGGCGAGCACGAGCGCATCCGATTCGCCGGCCTCGAGCCGGCGCAGCCGCGTGTCGACGTTGCCGTGGAGCGGATGGAGCCGGAGGTCGGGCCGGACCGCCCGCAGGAACGCCGTCCGGCGCGGGCTGTCCGTGCCAACACGGGCGTTCGGTGCGAGGTCGGCGAGCGCGGCGGCCGATCGACCAGTCGGCACGACCACCACGTCGCCCGACGGCGCGCGCTCGAGGAACGCCGCGAGGACCAGCCTCGGATCCTCGTCGGTCGGGACGTCCTTGGCGGAGTGGACCGCGACGTCGATTCGTCCCGCGAGCAGGGCGTCGGCGATCGCGGTCACGAAGGCACCTTCGCCCCAGGCGGTGTCTGGCGGACGCCGATCTCCCTGGGTCGTGATGATCTCGAGCTCGGCGGCAACGCCATGGGCCACGAGGCCGTCGCGAACGGTCGTGGCCTGAGCGAGCGCGAGCGCGCTGCCGCGCGTGCCGATCCGGACGGGGGAGGAAGTCATCGGGACCCCGACTCTATCGCTCGCCGGCGAAGTCGGCTCCGGAGGACGGTCCGCCTGCGCTCGAAACCGGGTTCGAAGGCCGAGATCCGCGCCGCTCGACCGGACGTATCCCATGTTCGGAAGCGCGTTTCGGGCGCTCGGGCCATCATGTCCGCGACGCCTCCGCGCGCCACCAGCGATCCCTGCCGAGCGCCCTGCGGCACCGGGATCGACGTCGAGCATCGAGACCGAGGCTTCGTGATCGCCGCGTCCCGAACCGAACCCCACCCGCCAACCGAGTCCCACCCCGCGTTGTCAGCGCTGTCGGTCGGCATCGTGGCGCTCGTCGCGCACGCCCGGGACGTCCCGAGCGAGGCCCGCGAGGCGTTCGGGGCGGAGCTCGCGGAGCTCCCGCCGGACCCGGGTCGGATCCTCATCCGGACGTGCCACCGGGTGGAGCTGTACGCCGTGGGACCCGCGGCCGATCACGACCTCGCGGCGATCGCGCCGCCGCCCGGGGTCACGCCGTACGCCGACGTCGAGGCGGTCCAGCATCTCATCGCCGTGGCCTGCGGTCTCGACAGCGCCGTCTTCGGCGAGACGCAGATCCTCCATCAGCTCCGCGAAGCGGTTGAGCACCGGCGGGGCGAGGTGGACCTCGATCCCGTGATGGATCGGCTGCTCCAGTCGGCGCTCCGGGCCGGTCGCGAGGCCCGAAGCCTGCTTACGGGACCACCGCGCTCGCTCGCGGACGCGGCCCTGGATCGCATCCTGCCGCCCCTCGCTGCTCCGGCGGCGGGCACGCACTCGCCCGGCGCTTTGCCCGCCGGCGCGCAGCGTTCGCCGAGCGCAACGCCCGAGATCCTCGTCGTCGGCGCCGGCCGGATGGGCCGGCTGGCCGCGCTCGCGGTTCGACGCCGAGGTGCGAGTATCCGCGTCGCCAGTCGCAGCCCGGAGCGAGCGTCGGCCCTCGCCCTCGACCTCGGCGGCGCGTCGCAGCCGCTGAGCGAGGCCGGCACACCGACCGGGGTGATCGTCGCCCTGGCCGGACCATGGCCACTCTCCGATGCCGAGCTCGACGGGCTCGTCCAGGCCGCCGTTCCCGTCGTCGATCTCTCCTCGCCACCGGCGCTCACGTCAGACCAACGCGCCCGGCTCGGAGCCCGCTACGTTTCGGTCGACGACCTCGCCGCGGCGGATCGCGACGGGCCGGATGCCCGGCTTCGGCTTCGGCTCGACCGGCTCGTCTCCCGGGCGGGGGGCGACTTCTGCCAGTGGCTCCGCAGCCGCGACGCCGTGCCCGCGATCACCGCCGTGGTGACTGGCGCCGAGGCGCGGCGAGCCGAGGAACTCGCGTGGCTCCGCCGGCGCCTGCCGGACCTCTCCAACGATGAGCTCGCGACGATCGACCAGATGAGCCATCGCCTCGTGGCGGCGATCCTCCACGCCCCGCTGGAGGCGCTGACGCGCGACGACGACGGCGAGCTCGAGCCCGCGGCGCGGACCCTGTTCGGGCTGTGACAGCATTCGGGCTGTGACGGGCCGGCTTCACCCCGCGCCCTCCCCAACCGAGTCCCGCCACCCGGACACGGATGACCTGCGGGCTCGCGCGGCGAGCCTGTTCCCGGGCGGGGTGAACAGCCCCGTGCGGGCATTCCGCGCGGTGGGCCGCCCACCGATCCTGCTCGAGGCGGGAGAGGGCCCACGAGTGCGCGATTCGGATGGGCGCTGGTACCTCGACTTCGTGGGCTCGTGGGGACCCGCGATCCTCGGGCACCGGCATCCCGCGGTGATCGGCGCGATCCGCGACGCCCTCGACGACGGGTTGGCGCTCGGCGCGACGTCGCCCCGCGAGATCGAGCTCGGTGAGCTCATTCGGGACCGGATGCCCTCGATGGAGCGGCTGCGATTCACCTCCTCGGGCACCGAGGCGGCGATGAGCGCGATCCGCGTCGCCCGAGGCTTCACGCGCCGGGACCTCGTCATCAAGCTCGCGGGCGGCTACCACGGCCACGCCGACCCGCTGCTCGTGGACGCCGGCTCGGGGGTGGCGACCTTCGGAATCCCTGGCAGCGCGGGCGTGCCGGCGGCCACCGCCTCGACGACCATCGTGGCCCCGATCAACGATCTCGAGGCGATGCGCTCGATCTTCGACGCGCACGGCTCCCAGATCGCGGCCGTGATCCTGGAGCCGGTCGCGGCGAACGTCGGCGTGATCCCGCCGTTGCCCGGATACCTCGACGGCGTCCGGCGCCTCGCGGATGGCGCCGGCGGCCTCCTGATCTTCGACGAGGTCATCACCGGCTTCCGCGTGGACCGCGGCGGGGCCCAGGCGCGCTTCGGCATCAGGCCGGACCTGACCGTGCTCGGCAAGATCATCGGCGGCGGCCTGCCCGTCGGTGCGTATGGGGGGCGAGCGGACGTCATGGCGGTCGTCGCGCCGGATGGTCCGGTCTACCAGGCCGGCACGCTCTCCGGCCACCCGCTGACGATGGCCGCCGGCGCCGCGACCCTCCGCGCCCTGGACGCGGGGGTTTACGAGCGGTTGGAGCGAGCCGGGGCGCGCCTCGAGGCCGGGCTCGGGAACGCCGCTGCTCGCTCGGGAGCGAGCGTCGCGATCACCCGGGTCGGCTCGCTCCTGACGGTCTTCTTCCGCGGGACCGCGCCCACGTCCATGGCCGAGGCCATGACCGTGGATCGGGATGCCTACGCCCGGTTCTTCGGCGCGATGCTGGACCGGAACATCCTGCTCCCGCCCTCGCAGTTCGAGGCCTGGTTCCTCTCGGCCGCCCATGACGACACGGTCATCGACGAAGCCATCGACGCCGCGGCGGCGGCGTTCGAGGCGGCCCTCGCGCGGGCCGTCCCGACCTGACCTACCCGTCCGTCGTCACGCCGCCACCACCGCGGTCGCGGACCCAGGCCGTATCGGTCATCTCGATCTCGAAGCCCGCACCCGTATACAGCGCTCGCGCCGGCTCGGTTTCGTAGCTGACCTTGAACCGAGTGGCGCCGCGATCGGCCAGCCGAGCCAGGCCGTGGAGGAGCAGCGTCCGGGCAAGGCCCCGCCGCTGCCAGGCGTCCTCGACCCGCATCGGCTCGAGCATGCCGACCTTCGTACCCGGGTCGAACCAGAACAGGGCATAGCCGGCCGCCTCGCCGTGACCGCCCGCTTCGCCCGACCCTGCAACCCGAATCGCGAGGTCCAGCGCGGGATCGTAGAGCGGCACCTGCCGGAGGCGAGGCCCGACCTCGGCCCCGTTCCGGCGCTCCATCGGATGAGGCGTGTCGCCGGCCTCCGATCGATCCGCGAGCTCGAAGCCCGGCGGGACCGGTGGCGCCGGCAGCCGGCGCGACGCGTCCATCCAGGTCACGCCGCCGTGATCGTCCGAAGCCGCGAACCCACGCGATGCCAGGACCTCGGCCATCGCCTCGTCGTCGTCGCGGACCTGCGTCTCGATCCGCTCGATCCCGAGCCCGTCGGCCCGCTCCACGCCAACCCCCACGATCTCCGCGAGCGGAGGGGCCGACGGCGCACCCGAGCCCGGAACCACCATCGGATCCAATCCCCACGCCTCCCGCCAGGTCGTCAGGAGCACGCCCGCGACCGGCCCGTCGGCGTCGAGCCAGAACGTCTGGGCGACCTCATCGGAGGGTCGTGGCATTCGCCACCACCACTGGAAGTCGGCCGCCTCCCACAGCCCCGCGGTGGGGTCGGCGAGCCGGGCACGATGGGCGAGCTCGGTGACGAGGGCGAGCGCCTCGAGTCCGGACGCCTCGACGCGCCGGATCACGCGACCACGTCAGACCCGGAGCATCACGTGCTTGACGACCGTGTAGTCCTCGAGCGCGTACATCGACAGGTCCTTGCCGTAGCCCGACTCCTTGAAGCCACCGTGTGGCATCTCGGACACGAGCGTGAAGTGGTCGTTGACCCAGACCGTCCCGAACTGGAGGGCCTTGGCGACCCGCATCGCCTTGCCGATGTCGCGGGTCCAGACCGACGCCGCGAGCCCGAACCGGACGTCATTGCCCCATGCGATCGCCTGCTCCTCGTCGCTGAACCGCTGGACCGTGACGACGGGCCCGAAGACCTCGTCCTGGACGATCTCGCTCTTCTGGTCGGGCCCCGCGACGACCGTCGGCTCGTAGTAGGCCGGGCCCTGCGAGCCTCGATGACCCCCGACCACGACCTCCGCGCCATGCCCGTTCGAGGTCGCCCGATCGACGAAGCCCGCGACTCGATCGGCCTGTGACGGCGAGATGAGCGAGCCCATCTCGAGCTCGTCGCCGGTCGTGGGGTCGCCCCACTTCATGTCCTTGACCTGATCGGCCAGCTTCGAGAGCAGGTCGTCGTAGACGCCCGGGCCCGTGATGACGCGCGTTGCCGCGGTGCAGTCCTGGCCCGAGTTCCAGTAGCTCGCGAACCGGAGCGTCTCGGCGGCAAGGTCCAGGTCCGCGTCGTCGAAGATGATCACGGGGGCCTTGCCGCCGAGCTCCAGGTGGAGCCGCTTGACCCGATCCGCCGCGACCTTCGCGATCTTCTTGCCGGTATCCGTGTCACCGGTGAGCGAGATCATCCCGACGAGGGGATGGGCCACCAGCTCGGGACCGATCTCGTCGCCGGTGCCGGTGATGACGTTGAGCACCCCGGCCGGGAAGATGTCCGCCGCGAGCTCGGCCAGCTTGATCGCGGTGAGCGGCGTCCGGGCCGAGGGCTTGAGGATCACGGTGTTCCCGGCGGCGAGCGCCGGGCCGATCTTCCAGCCGGCCATCATGAGCGGGTAGTTCCAGGGCGCGATGCTCGCGACGACCCCGACCGGGTCGCGCCGGAGAATCGAGGTCCGATCCGCGACGTACTCGTTCGCGGCCTTGCCCTCGACATTGCGCGCGGCCGCGCCGAAGAACCGCAGGTTGTCGGCGACCACGGGCATGTCGATCGCGGCGATGTTCAAGGGCTTGCCCGAATGCGAGGCTTCGAGGCGGGTGAGCTCGTCGGCGTGGGCCTCGATCGCATCCGCCAGCTTGAGGAGCATGCCCATGCGCTCGGCCGGGGTCGTCTTCTGCCAGCCCCGGAACGCCGCGGCCGCGGCCTTCGCCGCGCGATCGACGTCCTCGGCGCTCGACTGCGGGACCTTGGCGATGACCTGCTGGTTCGCAGGGTTGACGACGTCGAGGGTCCTGCCACTCGCGCTGTCGACCCACGAGCCGCCGATGAACTGCTGGTGGGTCGTGACGCGGTCCATCACGTCGGTCATCGAAGGTGCCTCCACGGGTGAGCTGGCTGGTGAGTCGGTCGTCGGTGTTC
>DASUHU010000266.1:0-2906 GCA_036273395.1 Candidatus Limnocylindrales bacterium | reverse complement strand
CGGGGTTCTCTCCGGCCGAGAGCGACGGGTTCCGGCGGGCGATGGGCACGTGGCGCTCCACGCGGGAGATGGAGAAGCTCCACCAGCGCTTCCACGACGGCTGCCTCCGCCAGCCGGGGATGACCGAGGAGATCGCCGAGGAGCTGTTCCGGCAGGTCTCGGCGTTCGCGAGCTTCGGCTTCGCGAAGTCGCATGCC
Source organism: Candidatus Limnocylindrales bacterium (assembly GCA_036273395.1). Classification (GTDB taxonomy): domain Bacteria; phylum Chloroflexota; class Limnocylindria; order Limnocylindrales; family CSP1-4; genus UBA5189. The sequence continues at coordinate 2,709 of DASUHU010000266.1, read as the reverse complement.
GCGGCGTTCGCCCGGACCGCCTACGAGTCGAGCTTCCTGAAGCTGTTCTACCCGGCCCAGTTCCTGGTCGGGCTGATCAATGCCCAGCCGATGGGCTTCTATCCCGTCGAGGTCCTGGTCAACGACGCCCGGCGCCACGGGGTCAACGTCCTGCCGGTCGATCTCAATGCCTCGAGCTATCGGACCACCACGGAGTGGGTCGGGCAGGCGGGACCGATCGTCGACTCGCCCTCCTGCGTCGTGCCCGGCGAGGCGGCGCGGCGGCAGTGGGCCGCCGAGAGCGCGATGGGCTGGGGCGTCCGGCTCGGGCTGCAGCTCGTGAAGGGGATCGGGGAGCAGCACCAGGAGCTCCTCGATCGGGAGCTGGAGCGAGGGCCCTACGCCTCGCTGGCGGACGTCGTGGCCCGCACGGGATTGCCCGAGGAGACGATCGAGCGGCTCATCCGGACGGGAGCGTTGGACTCCCTCGGCCGGCCGCGGCGCGAGCTCCTGTGGCAGCTCCGCGAGGTGGCGGGCTCGACCCGGGCGCGAGTGGACGGCAAGGCGCTCCGAGCCGCCGCGCGGGCGAGTGGCAAGCGCTCCGCCGCGGCCGGGCGGCCGATGGACCTCCGCCTGCCCGCGACCGACGCGCCGGCACTCCCGCCGATCACCGAGGCCGAGCGCCTCGGGGATGCCTACGCGGTGGTCGGGCTCGACGCGAAGCGCCAGGTCATCGAGCTGTTCCGCCCGTCGCTCGGCCCGCTCGGCGTCGTGACCGCGGCGGAGCTCGCCACGCACCGCCCCGGGTCGGTCCGGATCGCGGGCCTCGTCGTCACCCGGCAGCATCCGATGACCGCCCGGGGAACCGTCTTCCTCGCCCTCGAGGACGAGACGGGCATGGTCAACGTCACGCTCTGGCCGGATACCTGGGCCCGCCTCCGTGGCGTGGTCCGGCGGCACGCCCTCCTGCTCGTCGACGGCGACCTCCAGCGCGAATCATCGGTGGTCAATGTCGTGGCCCGCGACGTCCGGGCCCTGACCCAGGTCGTCGACGAGGTCGCCGGGCGCGAGGGTCCCGAAGGCGTGCGTCAGCTGGGCCACGCCGGGATGCGGCGCCTCGGCTGAGCGGCTCGGCTGAGCGCCTCGGCTGAGCGCCTCGGCTGAGCGCCTCGGCCCAGCGACCAGCCGTGCGACTCCGCCGCGCCTCCGGCCGCGACGTCAGATGGGAGTCCGCCGCACCCCGTCGCCGTGCCGGCCCACCCCTGCCACGTGGCCCTGCCCGGCCCTTGCCGGCCCGCGGTACGCTCCGCCGGTACGGACCCCATGGGCGGTCTCGGCGCCATATCCCAGCGTCAGGCGCCAGCACCGCAGGGGAAGCCGGTGGCGATCGACCCGACCGAGCTGACCGAAGAGGATCCCTCGGTCACGGCGACCCACCCGGCGATCCGAGCTTTGGAGGTGCTCCCGGATGAACCTACGGAAACCCCTGTACGTCGGCCTGGCGGTCAGCTCGATCGTCTTTGCCGCCTGCAGCAGCACGGCGACACAGGCGCCGGGCGGCGGCGGGTCCGGCGCGCCGACGGGTTCGGGCGGAAGCTCGACCTACGACAGCAGCTTCTCGGCGATGTCGGCGCTCGCGAGCGTGACCTCGGCCGGAAGCGGCATGGTCGGCGTGATCCTCCCGGACACGACGACGTCCGCTCGCTACACCGCCTACGACCAGCCCTATCTCACCAAGGCGTTCCAGACGGCTGGCTACCAGGCCAGCGACTTCAAGATCCAGAACGCGTCGGGCACGACGACGACCGAGCTGGCGATCGCCCAGTCGATGATCTCGTCGGGGGCCAAGGTCCTGCTCGTCGACCCCATCGACGGCCCGACCGGCAACCAGATCCAGGCCGCGGCTGCCGCCGCCGGGATCCCGATGATCAGCTACGACCGCGCCACCTTCCAGGGTGACAAGACCTACTACGTCAGCTTCGACAACGTGCAGGTCGGCGAGCTCATCGGCAAGGGCTTCCTGCAGTGCGTCACCGATTGGAATGTCAGCAGCCCGAAGGTCTTCACCGTCGACGGCGGCCAGGACACGGACCCCAACGCGATCGACTTCGCGAAGGGCTACAACGACGCCGTCTGGGGCCAGAAGGTCGCCCAGGTCAAGGCCGGCGCGACGAACGCGCAGGGCATGAGCCTCGTCGGCGAGCAGCTCGCCCCCGGCTGGAGCAACGATCAGGGCGGCACGATCTTCCAGCAGGCCTTCACGGCCCATCCGGAGATCAACGCCACGATCGAGGCCAATGACGGCCTCGCCGGCGCGGTCATCGCCAAGCTCAAGGCCGCCGGCCAGCAGGCCAAGAAGATCCCGACCACCGGCCAGGACGCCACGGCCCAGGGCCTGGAGTACGTGCTCCAGGGCTGGCAGTGCGGCTCGGTCTACAAGCCGATCTACACCGAGGCCCAGGCGGCCGTCGCGCTCGCGACGTACCTCCGGGCCGGGCAGACGCCCCCGGCGTCGCTCCTCAACGGCACGACGACCGATCCCACGAACTCGTCGGTCACCGAGCCGGCCGTCCTCCTGACGCCGACCTGGGTCAACACGGCCAACATGGAAGCCACCGTGATCAAGGACCAGTTCATCAAGGTCTCCGACCTGTGCACGGCGGTCGGCGCCAGCGTCTGCACCGCGGCCGGCATCTCGTAAAGGCCGTTTGGTGATCAGGGCGCAGAGAC
>DASUHU010000265.1:0-2740 GCA_036273395.1 Candidatus Limnocylindrales bacterium | reverse complement strand
CCGCCGCGCAGGCCCGCCCTACCACATGACCGAGATGATCGAGGCCGAGCCTGCGCTCGCCGTCCGCGTCGTGGACCGGCTCCTCGCCACCGATGCGCCACGCCGCCTCGCGAGCGCCCTCCGGATCGCGGCCGGCGCGGGACGCCCGATCCTCACGGTCGGCTGCGGGACGAGCGAGCACGCTGCCCAAGCCGTCGCCGAGGTCCTCCGAGCGGCACTGCGTGAGGCAGGCTTGCCGTGGGCCCCGGGCGTCGGTGGCGGCCCGATCCCGATCCAGGCCTTCGAGGCGAGCCTCCTCTCCGGCGTCGCCCGAGAGGGCGCGGTCGTCATCGGCGTGAGCCACGAGGGCGCGACCGCGGCCACGAACGCGGCCCTCCAGCGGGCGCGCGAGGGTGGAGCGACCGTCGCCCTCATCACCGCCAGCGCCGAGTCGCCGGGGGCTGGCCTCGCGCACATCGTGCTCGAGACCGCCGAGCTGGACCAGAGCTGGTGCCACACCGTCGGCTACCTCTCGCCGATTGCCGCCGCCGTGGCCGTCGCCTCCGAGCTGGAGGCCACGATGCCGGATGGCTCGGCGATCGAGTCCGCGGTCGCCGCGGGCCTCCGGCCGACGGTCGTCGCGAACCTCGAGAGCATGGCCGCGATCCTCGCCGCCCTCGATCGCGCGGTCGTGGTCGGGAGCGGCGTCGACCGGGTGGCAGCCCGCGAGTTGACCCTGAAGATCGAGGAGGGCACCCACCGGTCGGCGGCCATGCGGGACCTCGAGACACTGCTCCATGGGCACCTTGCCGGGATGGACGCGCGAACCGGCGTCGTCCTGATCCTCGCGGGCCGGGACGGGCGCGGCCCACGGGTCGAGCGGGCCCGACAGGCGCTCGCCGCGGTCCGCGCGATCGGCGCCCCGGCCGCCGCCATCCTCTCGGCCGACGCGGCCGGCGGGATTCCCACGGACCTGACGCCGGCTGGGCGTGCCGTCGTGGCCGAGGCGCCCGCGCTGTCGTCACCGGCCGCCGCACTCCTCTCGACCGCCGTGCCGCTCCAGCTGCTCACGGAGCGGATGGCACGAGCGCTCGGCGTCGATCCGGACCCGATCCGCCGAGACGATCCCGCATACCTGGCCGCCGCGGAGGCGGCGGACGCATCCCCCGACGAGCTGGACTAGACCCGACCGATCAGCTCCCGGCCCATGAGCTCGATCTGGTCGAGGTCCCAGGGCAGGAAGTCCTGGAGCATGATCCGGGTCATCCCGGCGTCGGCGTAGCGACCGGCCATCGCCCGGGCCTCGTCGGGCAGGCCGGCAATCCAGCGAGCCCGCCGGACCGCGAGCCACTCCTCCGGATTCGTGTCCTTCGCGGCGACCGTGCGCATGAGCGCGTCACGCCGCGCCCGGAGCCCGGCTTCGTCCTCGGCGAGCAGGACGCCGACCATCGTCGAACGGACCAGCGACGCCGGGTCTCGCCCGATCGCCCGGCAGGCCTCGTCGAGCTCGGCGTTCTTCCGGGCAGCGACCTCCGGGGTCGCGCCGGTCAGGTTGAACTCATCCGCCCAGGCCGCGGCGATCCGCAGGCCGCGCGGCGAGCCGTCGCCCCCGGTGAGGATCCAGGGCCGGGAGCGCCCGTGCTCGGAAGGCCGTCCCGCCACGTCGACTCCGCGCGGCCTGAGGCGCGCTCCCTGCACGCTGACCTGCTTGCCGCGATACGACCACCCGTCGTCCTCGGTCAGGAGGCCATGGAGCAGCGCGAGCTCGTCCTCGAGGAGGTCGGCCCGCTCGACGATCGGCGGGAAGGCGAGCCCGAGGGGCAGGTGGTCGGCTTCGTTCCAGCCCGCTCCGACGCCGAGCTCGACCCGGCCGCCGCTCATCTCGTCGACCGTGGTCACGACCTTCACGAACGCGCCCGGATGGCGGAACGTGACCGGGCTGACGAGCGTGCCGAGGTGGATCGTGGAGGTCTCGCGGGCGAGCCCGGCGAGCGCGGTCCAGGCGTCGGTCGCGGGACCATCCGCGTCGCCCGGGAAGCTCGCGTAGTGATCGCTCCGGAACAGCGCCTCGAAGCCGGCCCGCTCCGCGGTCAGCGCCACCGCAAGCTGGTCGTCATAGGTCAGGCCCTGCTGGGGCTCGATCATCAGCGCGAACCGCACGTCACCCTCCGAGACCCGAATATTTGGGCTTGACCAAATCGTTCATGCGGTTAAGATAGTTCTCATGGTGCAAAGCATTCCGTCGGAAGCGGCCCAGGCTGCCTCGAGCGAGCTCTCGGTCGAGCCTGGGATCGGGACCACGGATGCCGGAACGGACCGACTGGTCGATCTCATCCTGACAGAGCTCGGCGGATTCATGCGGGACCTCCGGTGCGGATCGACCCAGCGGATCGTCAACGGCAGCCTGAGCATGGCTCAGCTCAATGTCCTGTGGCAGCTCGAGCACCACGGCGCCCTGCCGATGTCCCGGATCGCCGAGCTGCTCGGCGTCTCCCTCTCGAACGCCAGCGGCCTCGTCGACCGCATGGCGGAACGGGGCCTCATCGAACGGGCCCGACCCGAGGACGACCGCCGGGTCGTGCTGATCCGACCGGGCGCGGACGGCCTCAAGGCCCTCCAGGAGGCCGAGGTCCTCAAGCGCGAGCGGATGCGGACCGTCCTCCAGCGACTGGGTCCGACCCAGCTGCGCCGCGTCAATCAATCCCTCCGCGACCTCCGCGTCGCGATGGCCGTCGAGCTCGGCTCGGGCGACCACGTCCAC
>DASUHU010000264.1:0-3076 GCA_036273395.1 Candidatus Limnocylindrales bacterium | reverse complement strand
CTCCGCGAGATCGCCGGCCTGCGCAGCGAGCCCGATCACGAGCCCGAGGACCGCGCCGGCGAGCGGCGATCGGCCCACGCCGGCGACGAGCAGCGCGCTCACGACGACCGCGGCGACGAGGCCGCCGCCAACCCCCTCGAGGGTCTTGCCGGGCGAGATGTGCGGGATGAAGTGGCGCGTCCCGAATCGCCGGCCGACGAAGAAGGCAGCGGTGTCGTACGCCCACACGGTGAGGATGAGGATCAGCACCCAGGCGCGGCCCGCGCCGAGCCAGCCGAGCGCGGCGCCCGGGTCGACGGCGGGCCCCGCTTCGGCGAGCCGCGAGACATAGCCGAGGAGCCCCACGTAGACCGCGGCGAAGACCGTCGTCATCACCGCCGGGAGGCCTTCGCGGGGGTCCAGGCGGGTCAGCCCGGCCACCCCGACGAGCACGACCCCGACGGCGAGCAGGAGCAGGCCGCTCCCGGCGGAGACGGGCCGAACGGTGTCGCCGAGGGCCACGACCATGGCGAGGACGGCGCCCAGCGTCGGGAAGGACGCGTGCCCGGCGGCCGTCAGGAGCCGGAATGCCTCCACCGCGGACAGCAGCACGACGAGGAGCACGACCGCGGCGACCCAGGGCTCCCCGAACCACAGCGCGACCAGGAGTGGCGGGATCAGGAAGGCGGCGCTGCGGACGCGGTCACGAAGCATGGCGGTCGAGATGGGCGGCCGTCAGCGCCCGAAGCGGCGCGTCCGGGTGGCGTACTCCGCGAGCGCCGCGTCGAGGCCGTCGGACCCGAAGTCGGGCCAGAGCGTCTCGGTCGTATAGAGCTCGGCGTATGCGGACTGCCAGATGAGGAAGTTGGAGAGGCGCTGCTCGCCGCCGGTCCGGATCACGAGGTCGGGGTCCGGCAGGTCGCCCGTGTAGAGCGCTCGAGCCACCGTCGATTCGTCGATCTCGTCGGCGGGAACGCCGGTCCGGACGATCCGGCGGATCGCGTCCACGAGCTCGGTCCGGCCGGCGTAGTTGAACGCGATGTTGAGGATCAGCCCATCGCCCGAGGCCGTCGCCTCGAGGGCCGAGTCGATCGAGCGGCGCGTCTCCGGCGGGAGCTCGTCGGCACGGCCGATGAGCTGCACGTGGACACCCTGCGCGCGAAGCTCCGCAGTCTCGCTCCGGATCGCCGCCTCGAGGAGACCGAAGAGCCCGACGACCTCCTCGTCCGTCCGGGCCCAGTTCTCGCGGCTGAAGGCGTACAGCGTCAGGACCTGGATGCCGCGTCGGACGGCGTGGCGCAGGAGGCCCCGGATCGCCTCGACCCCGGCCGAGTGGCCCTCCAGCTCCGGGACACCGCGCTGGCGAGCCCAGCGCCGATTCCCGTCCATGATGATCGCGACGTGTCGCGGGAGCTCGGACCGGCCGGAAGGGCGGCTCGCCGGCTCGGCGGCGGCCGACGGGGCGACGTCCGGTGCGCGCTCGTGGGCCCGCGGGGGCGCGTCGGTCGGCCGCACGAGCGGCGCTCGAGCCACTAGACCTCGAGGACCTCCTGTTCCTTTGCCGCTCCGACTCGATCGACCTCGTCGATGTGGCGGTCCGTCGTCTTCTGGAGGACGTCGGTGAGGCGGTGGCCTTCGTCCGCGCCGACATCGCCGTCGCGTTCGAGGCGCTTCAGCCCGTCGTGGGCCTCGCGGCGGAGGTTGCGGATCTCGATCTTCGCCTCCTCCATCCGCTTGTGCACCTGCCGGACGAGGTCATGCCGGCGCTCCTCGGTGAGGGTCGGGATGTTCAGCCGGACGACCGCGCCGTCGACGTTCGGGGTGAGGCCGAGGTCGCTCTTGATGATCGCCCGCTCGATCGCGCCGAGGGCGCTGCGGTCCCACGGCTGGATGACGATCTGATGGGGCTCCGGGATGCTGATCCCGGCGAGCTGGTTCAGCGGCGTCTGGGTGCCGTAGTAGTCGATGTGGATCCGCTCGACGAGGCCGGGCGAGGCACGGCCCGTCCGGATGCTCTGGAAGTCGCGCTCCATGACCTCGACCGCACGGGCCATCTTGTGGTCCGCCGCGTCGATGACCTCGTGGCTCACGAGCGACCACCCGCCGCCGGACCGGAGATCAGGGTCCCGACCGGCTCGCCGTCCGCGACGCGGGCGATGTTCTCGGGCTGGTTCAGGTCGAAGACGACGATCGGCAGGTCGTTCTCCATGCAGAGCGACACCGCGGCCCCGTCGAGGACCTTGAGCTGGTCGCGCAGCAGGTCGGCGTACTCCAGCCGGTCGAACCGGTGGGCACCCGGGACCGTCATCGGATCGGCATCGTAGACCCCGTCGACCTTGGTCGCCTTCAGCAGGACCTTCGCCCCGATCTCCACGGCCCGGAGCGCCGCCGCGGTGTCCGTCGTGAAGTACGGGTTGCCGGTACCGGCGACGAAGATCACGACTCGGCCCTTCTCGAGGTGCCGGACCGCGCGCCGCCGGATGTAGGGCTCCGCGATCTCGTTCATCGCGATCGCACTCATCACCCGGGTCGTGATTCCGGCGCGCTCGATCGCGTCCTGGAGCGCGAGACCGTTCATGACCGTGGCGAGCATCCCGATGTAGTCGCCGGTCGCGCGATCCATCCCGGCCGCCGATGCCGCGAGGCCGCGGAAGATATTGCCGCCGCCGACGACGATGCCGATCTCGACGCCGCGCCCGTGGACCTCGGCCACCTGACGGGCGATGAACGCGACGAACGAGGGATCGACGCCGTACGGCCGGTCGCCGAGGAGCGCCTCGCCGGAGAGCTTCAGGAGGATGCGGTCATAGCGCGGCCGGCGGCCGGCGGCCGCCTCGGAGGCGCGGGTCGCCGCTGCGGCCGCGTCGGCCGCCGGCGCGTCGCTCACAGCTCCTCCCCGAGCGCGTAGCGGCTGAATCGGCGGACGCGAATGTTCTCGCCGATCGTCGCGATCGATTCGTTGACGAGGTCCTGCACGGTCCGATCCGTGTCCCGGAACGGCTGCTCGAGCAGCACGACGTCCTTGAACCACTTCTGGAGCTGGCCGTCGACGATCTTTGCCTGGATCTCGGCCGGCTTCGAGGCGACGGACTTGTCC